>NZ_JBLZFZ010000015.1:0-132068 GCF_050753385.1 Pantanalinema rosaneae CENA516 | reverse complement strand
AGATGTGTATAAGAGACAGCTCCCTCATCTCCCCACTCCCTCATCTCCCCACTCCCCACTCCCTCATCTCCCCATCTCCTTCACTCCCTCATCTCCCCCACCACCAGCCCCAATGGTCGTTCCTCCCTTCACGATCTCCTGCGCTGATTGCCCTTCTCCCTGGTAGCCAAAGTACCAGAGGGCGGCGGCGGCTTCGGCTCGGCTCACAGCTTTTTTCGGTTGGAAGAGGGTTGTGTAGCCAAAGGCTCGGCGAATATTCGCTTGATCTCCGTTTTGATAGTCGGCTAACACCGCCCGTTGGGCATTGGGATCAATCCGAGCGGCATCCTGAAAGCCCCAGGTTTGTTGAATTGCCTCTAGACTGGCTTTGGGTAAGGATTGGCGTAGATCCATCGGGACTTTCCACAGCAACAGGGTTTCGCGCGTCAAGGGTTGATCGGGGCGGAATGTGACGGTTGTACTGTTGCCAGATAGGGGACTGGGTAAAATCCCCGCTTCTGCCAAACCTTGAATCATGGCGAAGTCAGGATCCTTAGAGGGGACATCTTGAAAAGCGGGTTGGGCGGTTCCTAAACCAGCCCGGATTTGTTGAGTTGGTCGATCGCGGTTGAGGCGGTTATTCGCTTGAAACAGCCAACGGGCAAAGTCGCGGCGGGTAATGGCTTGATTGGGGGCTAACCGGCTAGGGTTGTTATTTTCCGGCGTTGCCGCTGTGGCTGGGGTTAGAACACCCAACTGAGCCAGGTCATTGACGTAAGATTGCAGTTCTTCAGGAACCTGATCCAAATCTGTGAAAGTATTGGGGGTACTGACCAGAGGAGGATCGGTTGTCTCCGCGTTGGCGATCGTTTCGCCTGCTGCCGTGGTACTTCCCGATGCGCCAATATTCAGATCCTGAGAGAGCTTGAGGTTTGCTAGATCGTTAGTAGCTGGAACTTGCCCGGTGGTGTTATCCGATCGCCGATAGCGAATGGTGAATTCCGTCGGGGTAGCATTGGGACTGGCAGAGGTATTGGGGGTAGGACTGGGGGTAGGACTGCTTAGGGTTGTCGCTTCCGGTGATACCGCTACAGTGACATTGAAATCTGTAGTTTCTGCCACGATCGCACCCTGCGAGGCATTACTGTTCGCCGGTTGCTCGACAATCCGCCAGTTGCCCGATAGTAGCTGCTGACGATAAAAGGCAAGAATACGATCGCCGCTATCTGGACTGCTCCAGCGAGTTGTTGTGGGTGAATTGGGGGTAGCGGTCGGGGCTGGGATCACCTCCTGTAAGTCTGCCCCGGGATAGCGAGGTATGGCTGTCGGGAAATCGTCCGGCAATGCCACGGTTTGGGCTGCCGTGGGGGAGGGGCTAACCGACGGTTCTACAGCCGTACCCGTTAGTTGGGGATCTGCTTCCAAGGCTTGCTCAAATGTGCCACTCCAGGATGTACCAGCACAGCTTGCCAGCGGAACTAGCAAGTAAGCTGCCAGAATGACCAAAACCGTAGAACGTTTACGGGACACGACTATCACCAGGTCAAAGCGTACCCTCTCACACTAGCGTAGATTTTTTACCATCGGCTGCCTCCGGCATTAGTTCCCCTGGTCTAGAGGGGAGCGGATATCCGTACCAGAGGCCTGCTGCTGATACGCCAAATAAACCGCTTCTAAAAACTGATCGGAGGTTAAATTAGGCGGTACTGTTTCTAACAGGATTAAATTGCGTAATTGCCTTGCCAGCTTTAAACTTAAGTCCGATTGCGCTTTTGGTTCCATCCGATGTCGTCGTTGCAAATACTCCTGGATCACAGCGTAATCATCGGGTAATAACTGGGCAAAATCTGTGGTTCCTGGCAGGGTTTTTGCCAGTTCCGTGGCGATATCTGAAATGACGATGTTGGTTTTCGTCGGTGAGCGACTTTCCTGTACTACGATCGTCCCCGCTGCCCAATCGCCAATCCGCTTTTCGCGTTTGCCCAGCACAATGAAAAATACCCCGATAAAGAAAAAATCATCGATTACGCGTAGCAGCGATCGCATAGCCGCCTGTGGCACTCCGATCGGTCTACCATCATCTTGAACGACGCGAATTTTAGCAATGCGTTTGCCTGGAGTTTGCCCACGCCAAACGGTTTCAAAAAAGACATAGTAACCGTTATAAATGGCGAAATTAATCAGTAGAGCGATCGCCAGTAACCATAAGGGAGCGGCACTGTAATCACCACCACGCTCATTTAATGTGCCTAATAATCCCACCGAAAAGGTATACCACAAAATCCAGAAGCCAACGATGATCGCGCCCAGAATATGGTAGTCAATCAGCAGGGCAATGGCGCGGTTACCTAGACCAGCGAGGGTAAATTCCAGTTCGACGCTTTCTGGAGTGGAAAGAGAGATGCGAGGAAAAAAACGCATGGCTATTGCGCTTGAGGAACACTTCAATTTAGGGTGTACGATCGCGCAACTGCAACCCCAGCCCTTCCTGCCGATTGCGTAAGTCAAAGTAAATCACTGACTTAATTGACTGCCAGAAGGGCACGACAAAGGTGTTAAAGATCAACACTAACAGGAAACTTAACGCCAATCCGGTGATGATCTGAACCATGGCTCCAGCCGCCGCCGCACTGTTAATGTTGTTGGCTTGTTGGGCCGCTAGGGGAGCCGCTGCAAACACTGCCGATAGAAAGGGAATAGAAGCTACTGCATACAGTGGGAGGGTAATGATGCCTGCGACTAGGACGATCATTAAGATGCGAGTAGCATATCCTTGGGTCAATTTCCAACTGCGCCCAATGGCAGCACCACTCGTTGATTCTTCTTCAATGGCTAAGGGCACTTCGGCAAGAAACCAACGGCTACAGACCCAAATGGTTAGCCCGATAGCAGCAATCAGCAAAACGAGATTCACTAAAACACCGAGGAGGATATTTTGTGAACCAACAGCCCTAGAAATGATGTTTGAAAGAATAAACCAGCCAAGAAACACCCCAAAGATCACGGCAAAAGCCAGTAATCCGACCAGGATTTGGGTGACCAGGAACCGAAACATGATTGGTTTGAGGCGATCGCGGGCAGTGGCGGTTGGTTCCGGTTTCTCCATCAGTTCGCCGAACGCCAGACGAGACAGTAGCCCCAGGTTCAAATAATACTTGGCACTACAGTAGATCGCTAAAGCAAGGATGGCTAGCCTGAACAACAGTAGAATGCCTGGATTACCAGCCGGATTACTAGCCGCAGCTGGATTACTGAGTTGAGCTAACGTACTGCCGAAAAAAATTGCTTGTATGCCCCAGTCAATAATAGTGGGTAGAATTGACCATCCGGCGGCAATCACCGCGATTAACAAATATTGCTTTAAGTGATTGCCATAAAGCCGAATGCTGGCACTGATGACATTGCCAACACTAAGAGGTTGCATGGAACCAGAGCTGCGAGCCATAGGTTAAACTCTTGCTATTCCGTGACAGGTGATGAAGCTATCCTAATTCACTCCTGGCAAGACGCTAAAAACATCACAGATTATGAACATTCAGCGGTGGATTGTACGACGGCAACCAAGTTGGCAGGAACTGGATGGCTTACTCAAAAAAGCGGAGAAACAAGGGTTAAAAACGCTCAAAGCCGATGAAATTCGGCAATTATCTAGCCTGTATCGATCGGTGTCGGGTGATCTGGCGCGAGCCAAGACGCAGCAGGTGGGGGAACTAGTCGTGCGGGATTTGCATAGTCTGACGACGCGTGGCTATTCCCAAATCTATCAAGGGTCACGGCGGCAAGAGTGGCAAGCGATGCGTGAGTTTTACCTGTGGGGATTTCCGGGTGCCGTTCAGCAGGCAGGCAGCTATATTGCCTTTGCCACTGCTCTGTTTGTGATTGCGGGATTGATTGGCTGGTGGCTATCCTGGCGTGATCCCAACTTTATTCGGTTGATTGTTCCTCAACATTTGATTGAACAGGTACGCGATCGTGGCGAACTGTGGATGGGGTCGATCGTGGGGATGGAACCCTTTGCCTCCAGTAGCATCATGATCAACAACATTCAGGTGTCCTTTGCCGCCGTAGCCGGTGGGATGACCGCCGGATTGCTCACCTTCTACTCAATGGTGCTGAATGGTCTAATGATTGGCATGGTGGGAGCGTTAGTCACCCAAAATAATCTTGCTTTCCCATTCTGGGCATTTGTCTTTCCCCATGGAGCGTTAGAATTACCCGCGATTTTTCTAGCTGGAGGAGCCGGATTCTTATTGGCGAGAGCGATCGTGTTTCCAGGACAGTATCGCCGGGGGGATGCGCTAAAACTGTATGGGGCTAAAGCCGCTCAATTGGTATTTGGCATTGTGCCCATGCTAGTGATTGCCGGAGTGATTGAAGGGTTCTTTTCGCCTAATCCCGCGATCCCTGATCTGGTGAAATATCTCACTGGGTTAGGGTTATTTGTGAGTTTGATTGCTTACCTTAGTCGCCAGCGCCCATGAAAACGTTACCTAGTTTCTTAGCTGCCGTACTACTCGCGCTTTGGGTTGGCGCGATCGCCATTATTGCTGTCCAGAACTTTACGGCGGTTTCATTCAGATTTTTGCAGTTCCAGTCCATCCAAATCCCCTTTGGCTTAGTTCTGGCGTTTAGTGTAGGGTTAGGAGCCATAGGTATGGCAACGATCCAACTGTTCGCTAGCGCTCCCAACAATGATCTGGAAGAGGATTAGGCTGTGTTTTGCCCCTCTACGATCCTTTTTGGCAATTGCACGATCGGAGGAGTGCCAGCGTGAACATTCCTCCGAGCCCAGACGATCGTTAAAGTGAATACACTTGCCCATCAATCAGCAACCGCGTAATCCCCTTGGCTTGTAGATGGGATGAGGTTTTCTGCAACACGCGACCATCCGGTAGCTTAATCACCCGTTGAGTGCGGGGATTAGAGTACCGTTTTGCCACTCGATGGTTATCAAAGATTGGCAGAGTTTTGGCTAGGGTTTCAGCTTCCGGAATTTCGCCCAGGTCGCCAAACTCGCGTAAGGGGCGGGCAATTAATTCCGATGTGCGATCGACCACGAGATAGCACGTTCGAGGAATGGGAGCCTGGGCGAGGGGCAGCACCTGAACCAGATTCTTCCCAGCAACCTGACGACCAACCAGGAGCACTTCTCCAGGAAGCCCATCGTCGTCATCGTCCTCTAGATCCTCGTCGTCCTCATCTAGATCGTCGTCTTCATCATCCAGATCGTCTTCATCATCTAATAGTCCCCCCGGATGTTCTTCCAGCCGTTTCTCGCTCAGAATTTCTTCAAAAACTTCTTCTGCTTCTGTGTGATAGCTCGTTTCAACGCCTTCTGTGGCGATCGGTTCTTCTGCTATGTCATCATTCGGGAGGTCACTGGCTGACGATCGCCGTCTTACCCGTCGTCGAGGGGCTTCAAACTGAGATGGTTTGGGAGGTGGAGCCTCTTCCGGTTCCTGATCTTCTGGTTCCCGCTCAAGCAGAGGGGGGCTGAACCCCAGATCTAACTGTTCGAGATTGGCAGCCGCTTTATCCACGGTTTCCATCGATAGCAGAACAGGTGCCGCAGATTCATGGTCATCATTCGCAAAGCGTCCGGCTCGCTTCTGTTGAATTAGCAACTCATACTCATCGGCGGGTAGCCCCTGTTTGAGAATACGGCTAATCGTCGAATTACTTACCCCATAACGACTTGCCAATGTTGAAGTCGTTTCACCGGGCAAGTGATAAAGCTCAAGAATTTGTTGCTTTTCTGGATCGGAAAGTTTGCGAGAAATCATGCCATCAGCCTTGAGAGAGTCTCTGCCTTGTTCATTCTATTCTGAAGCAGATCCAACCTGGCTGGTGATTCGGCTTAGGGCTGGAAAATCGTAACTTTAAGCCCGCCGCCGGGAACCACCCCGACGAGAGCGGCTGGATAGGTCATATTCCAAGGCGGCACCAATGCCAAACAACACACCGGAAAACACCCAACCGACCTCGGGTAAGCTGCCACTCTTGTAATCCTGAATATGGTCGTTGGCGTATTTGAACCAAATATCGGCGACGTAAAGACAGAATGCCGCAAAGGCAATCATCCGCCAGGATTGCGAAAAGCGTCCGCCCCAAAAAGCGAGTAGCAAGGCGGTAGCTAACACTAACAGGATGACATCGCAAACAAGATAGAACAGGTTGACGGGATCTTTGAACGGTTCCAGGGCATCTCTTAAGTCCACTGCCCATTGGGGGACATCTGGTTCAGCTTCAACGGCTTGGGCTTTAGTTGTAGCGGCTGGTACCGCAGGGGCAGGGACTGTAGTTTTAGGAGAGGCGGGTTTAGGGGCACGGGCGGTCTGAGCGTAGGCAGGTTGATCGAGCCAGAACGCGGTTTTGTTTGGAGCTTGGGGCGCGTTAGACCACAGTGCGATCGCGATCGCAATCCCGATCGCACCAATGCCAACCACGACCCCTTTCTGCCAGACTTCCAGATTTAATCGGCGGGAAGACACGGCCTGCCAGAGTCCGAGCAGGAGAAAAATGTAAGACAGGATGAAGAAAAAGTCCCCTGGTGATACGGCAGCCTCCAGCCCCAATCCGAGTTCCCAGTAAGTAAACAGGAGGTTGCCAAAAAAGTAGAACAACACTCCTAACCCAATACAGAGCCAAACATTGCGTCCACTGACAATTTGCGGGCTCCGCCAGTTACGAAAACAGAGGAGAAAGGCAACTAGATAGGCCGTTGCTTCAAAAATTGAGGTGCCTAGTGAGTACCAGGTTGGTGGATCTTCACCCTTAGGAGTAACACTAAACAGTAGGAAAAATAGCAGTGCCAAAACTGCCCAGGCAATCTGCGCCAGAACAATAGTTTGGACAGAAAGAAACGATTTAGAACCCGACTTATCCAGGCTACTCATACGTCTTACTCACCAGGTAGCTGCAATAGCAATAGCAATAGGGAAAGGAATAGAGATGCAACCTCTCAAGCAAGGGTGACATATCTCCAGAACTTCGGAACATATTTGTCAAACATTCTTAAGATGGGCGATGGGCTGATTTCGGTCGAGGCAGGCTGTCTGGCGGATGTCACGATCTCCGGTCGCGATCGTCGGTGCTTAACGCCACAATTTGCCCAGGGGTAACTGATTCAACCAATTGGTAAACTGGCTGCGATCGTTCTGAGGTAAGTCTTGCAGGGCATCCAGCGCTCGTTCCGCAAAACTAGTATTGCCGAAATAGGATTTACCAATGCGGTGGAGTTCTTGCAGCAGGGTATTCAGATGGTGCTCTTGCCAAGGCGGCAGTTGGGCAGCATTTAAAGGATCAAACGTGAGTAAATGTTTCACGGCATCCGGAGACTCTGCCTGGGGAAAGTGCCATTGTTTGAACACTTCCGAAATATCCTTCTGGAATAGTCCAGCCTGACGATTGCCCAGGAGATCTTCAATATCGATAAACACCGCTTGAAGCATTAACAGACAGGCTTTCACGGCTGGAGCGGCGGCTGTATCACCAGCTCCCCCCTCCTCTGCCAGTTGCTCTAGCCGAATTTTGCCCCAGACACTATAGCGTTCTGGTTCCTCTAAGAGGACGCAAGCTTTTCCCTGGTTGTCCGTTAAATCTCGCCATAGGGCTTTGGCATCTTCCTCTTGACTGGCGTTAAACACACTAATCAAGCGAAATGTCTGCCCCTGATAGGTCAGAATTGGAACTTTCTGATCCCGCTTTGGGTGCTGAATTGCCGAAATCTCAACATCCTGCCGTTTCAGTAACATGACTCTACCAGTTAACTCCTGTCAGGGCGAGGGGTGCTTGGGCCAAGGATACGATCGCCTCACCCAGTGCCAGCGGGGAAGACGAACGGATGAGCCACAATGAGATTGATGCTAGCGGCTTCGATCAAACGAGTTCAAGCCCCTGTTTATCTGTTCCCATTTTTGGGCTTCCAGTGTACATCGAAAGCAATCCCTTAAACATGTAATGCCTATACTGAACACAACTCGGATCAGCTTAAGTTTCTTTGAGCTGGCATGATTATGATCGCATAGGGATACTGTAAGCTTATAGCCTGAAGGAAGCGAATTGGCGATGATTAATTTGCTGGTTGCCAGAACGAGCGGCGACAGGGTAGCTTGAAGCAACTTTTCGCTAGCGGCAAAACTCCCCATTCCACTGAATTCTGCGAATTCAGGTTATCCTAAATTAGGTCTAAGGGCTTGTATCCAGCCTAAGGGCTAGCTTAAGATTTTTGGGGATGCATGGGTGGGCTCTTAGCTCAGTGGATAGAGCAATCGCCTTCTAAGCGATCGGTCACAGGTTCGAATCCTGTAGAGCCCGTTTTGAAATTTAATGCTTTAGAGCCGTTGTAGCAGGCTGCGCCCGTGGGTATCGGTTCCACAGGTGTTTAGCAGTTTATAGGTAGTCGTCAGTTTTAACACCCGTTGGGTTTGGTCGGGGCTGGGGCGCCAGGGACGGGGATTATCGTAGGCATAGTAGGTTTCTACCCCATCAATGCCCAGACGTACTGCCTCTGGAATCAATTCTTCGGGGGATTGGCGATAGCGAACCGGATGCGCCAATACAGCTAAACCACCGGCAGCATGGATATTGGCAATCACGCGGATGGCTTGATAGTCATCGCCGATCGCCGCCTCTTTTTGCAAGTAGGGACTGATGGCCCAATGGTTGGGATTAAAGGCGTAGCCTAAGATGTGAACTTCGGTATTCAGGAGCGATGCATTAATTTCTATCCCTGTCCATAACCGAGGTGTGGGACGATCGGGATGTTGGTGTTGCCAACTGGTCAGCCACTCTTGTGCAAATTGATAGCCCTCTACAGTGTGGTGATCAGTAATTGCCAGTCCGCGCAGACCAATCCCGATCGCCTGCTCCATTAATGTCTCTGGATGCAAGCGCCCATCGGAACAGACGGTGTGCATGTGAAAGTTAAACGAGGTGGGGCAGCTTTCGGCATCGATCGTTGTAAATACCCGCCACAGTGCTGAAGCATCCTGAGCGGCAGGTTTGAAAACAGGAGCCTGAGCTAGATTGACAGCCATAAAAGCCTCAAGGGGTGAGTGACTGATCCCGTCTGGATAAATCGAATATACAGACTTTAACAAATTTAACCTTCGTTCATCTTGAGGCTTTATACCGACTTTTCTGTCGCCAATTTATCAATTTGCTGGAGATGGGCTAACGGTAAGCTTTAGCCCGGTTTGTTCACACTTTCGCAATAGGTTGATAACTAAAGATAATCTCTGATGTTGTTGCTCTAAATAAAGAAAAAAGCCTGTTTCTAATTCGGAGTGAATGGCTAAACCCTCGTAGAGAGGTGGGTTGAACAACTTGCGATCGTCGATCGAGTTAGTTGAGTTGATTGGCGATGCGGCTGATGGGATGGTGAAGTTATTAGCGAATAAATCCCCCAGAAAAGATGACTTTCTGAGGGATTTATGGGGAATTTGCTTAATAGAGCAATCGATTAAGCGTTGTAGGTAGTGGTGCCGCTGAACTTGAGTTTTGCAGGCTCAGGGTTGCTACCAATGTTGCGATCGACTTTGTTAACTTGTGCACGACCAGCATTCACCTTTTCAGGGAAGACTCCATCCTTGGGATGTAAGTACTCGATTTCCCCGTTGGGATAAACCCGGTAGATTTTGTAATCGTTGATTTTGAACTTCGCCCGTAGTTGTTGCCCACCTAAAGCAATGCATTGCTCTTTGCGAGCCAGATACAACAGGTTTTCACCTTGCCGCATCACAGCTGCACCGCCAGTTGGCATTTCAAATACTTGCTCTTTAGGGCTAGTCCAGGTAATCGCATATTTTTCTTCTACCAAGGCTTTCGTTAGAAGACCGCCCGTGCTACCAGGAAACAAAGGAGCTTGTCCAGAAAGAGTTTCTGCCATTTGGATTTCTCTCTCGATGTTTTAGGGCATCGTATCACTGACGATGGCACCGTTTAGCGAGTTTGTAGAGATCTGTAACAGTTGTTAGTATTTCTGTTAAATCGGTTGTGTAGACGGTAATTCAGGGCACTTGACGATCGTGACACTCACACCCATTCCGCAGATGCCACATGATCGGGGGCGCTAATCCTCCCCAGAGAGGAGTATTGATGTTAGCGGCTCGTAACCCTTCGGCAGTCCAGGAATTACAGGTATACAAGATGGAATAGAAGCCTGTGGCGGCATAAAAACTGCTTTGTTGATCCTGACCACTGCCTAAACGGTCAACTTGACCCTGAGCATCGGTTTGGAAGGTGGCTTGTAGAAACTGCATTAATGCCAGGTAATTGGTGGCACTCAGGTGGAGGCAGGTGACCTGCTCATGCCCAACCTGGGGAGCGGTGGCATGACCTTTGACAAAGATGGCTGCTGCATTCCGCCAGTAAAACAGGGCGCGGAGGGCATTCGTGAGCCTGACCTCTTGCCAGGAGGGGGTTTGCATATAAAACAGCCGATCGCCCCAACCGAATTGGAGATAGCGATAATTAGTCGCGGCATCATTGCCGATCGCCTCCAGGTCAAGCTGTTGGCTCCAGTCATAGATTGCAGTGCGAACGGGCACGAAAAAATTCGTATGCATACCATCGCTAGTGATATAGATCGTGAAACGACAATCGTGACTGGGGGGAATCTGCCACTGGCGGGGGGTAATTGCCGCGATCGTCAGCACTGCAATCAATCCCAGGCAACCTAAGCCTAAATAGCTGCCCCAACGTTTCCCATGGCGTAACCATCGCAGTGTCATTAGCGCACCGTGGCATTAAGATTGCCGATCGCACCATCTACTAACCAATTCATTGCTTCCAGTTCGCTGGCTTTGGGTCGATATTCCTGTCCGGTGGGAATTACCACTTTGCCCGTGTTATCCCGAATTTCACCGCGATAAATCATCAGATCACCGCTATTCAGTTTGCCTTTCGCGGCTTCGACACTTTGGCGCGTGGCGTTACTCACCGCCGAGCCATAATCCGACAGTTTAATGTACTCATTTTTAAAGCCACCCCGCACTAGATTGGAAATGCCACCATTCATTAAGCTTTTACCTTGTTGCAGTAACCGGGCATAGTCGCTATAGAGTTTTGCCCAGTTCCACTCGGCTCCTGTGAGGTATCCCTTGGGAGCGAATTGGGCTTGATGGGTGTGATAGCCCGTACAGAATACGCCCCGTTGTTCTGCCGTTTGCATAATCACTTTGGGACTATCAACATGGCAGGCTAATACATCCACCCCTTGATCGACTAAGAGATTAGCGGCGTTGGCTTCTTGAGTCGGCAGTGACCAGTCTCCTGTGAACAGAACCTGAGTTGTAATATTCGATCGTACACTTCTTGCCCCCAGCGTATAACTATTGATATTTCGCAACACGGAAGCTAACGGTTTGGCTGCAATGAAGCCGAGTTTGCCGGTACGAGAGGTTTGAGCGGCAACAATGCCAGTCAGGTATAGCACTTCATCGGTATAGGTGAAATAACTGCCGACATTGCGGGGATGTTTGCCACTGTCGTAAAGTGCCCCGGCATGGAAGAACTGCACCGTAGGATATTGGGCAGCGATCGCGAGTAAATGGGGATCGAAATATCCAAAGGAGGTGAGGAATAAGGCATTCGCCCGATCTTCGGTAATCATCTTCTGCATGACGGCTTGCACCGCATTGGTTTCGGGGACACTGGCTTGCTCCACGGTTTTGACCTTCGCTAGCTTCGCCACGCCTTGCTGCCCTTCATGATGGGCTTGGTTCCAACCCGAATCATCAATCGCTCCGGCATAGATAAATCCCAGCGTAATATCCTGAGCGTTGGGATCGGAGTCATTCTTGACGGCATCACTGCTTAACGAGGGGATAGAGGCACAGCCTGTCCACAGCCGCGATGAGACACCCAGGGCAGTGGTGGCGAGCAAACTCCGGATGATCTGGCGGCGGCGTAGACGGGGGCAATGACTATGGTTCATCGTCAACTCCTCAGGCAAATCGGCTCAGGGTACAGTAGGGAAGCGTTAGCTTTGGGGTTTCGGCTCATCACTATAAAAGGAATGAAGCAATTTAAGCATGAAGACTTATGACTGGATTGTGGTGGGCGCGGGAATTACGGGAGTGGCATTAGCTTACGAATTAGCCCAGCAAGGCTTGGCGGTGCTACTACTCGAACAACATGCGGTGCTTCAGGGATCGACGCGTTATGGCTACGGTGGGATTGCCTATTGGGCAGGCACGACGGAGTTAACCCGGCAATTGTGTGCTGCTGGAATTGAGTGGTATCGATCGCGGTCTGAAGAATTGCCAGCTACGATCGAGTTTCGGGAGTTGGATCTAATTCTGACGATCGCTTCGGATACTGATCCTGAACCGGTGGCACAGTTTTATCAGCAGTATGCGATTCCTCCCACACTGATCTCAGTCCAAGCGGCGTGCGAACTAGAACCGTTACTATATCCGCAATCAATTGGTGCAGCACTGACCGTTAAACATGGACATATCAACTTAGGCGCGTTAGCAGCCGCTTACAGGCAGGGATTTCAGCAGTTGGGTGGTGAGGTGGCGATCGCTCAAGTTACAGGATTGCACCGTCCAACGGTTGATCACGTGGCAGGTGTGGTTTGTGGTCAGCAAACCTATGTCAGTGATCAGGTGGCGATTTGTACTGGAGGATTGACGCGATCGCTCTTAAAAGCGGTAGGGATTCCGGTGCGGATTTATTTTACCCATGCCGAATTGATCGAAATGCCGTCGGCAGATGTGCATCTGCGATCGTTGGTGATGCCTGCTGTAACCCAACGGTTTCAACTGGAAGCCTCTGCCAGTACCGCCGAGTTGGATCATGTATGGGATCAGCCCGGTTATGAACCGGCTCCCCCGATTTTGGATGCCGGAGCAGTGCAATTTTTGGATGGTAGCCTGCGTGTGGGACAGGTAAGCCGCACGTTAACCGATCCTCAGGCAGCGATCGATCCAGTGGCGAGTGAACAGGCGATCCGGTCGCAAGTTGGAGCAATTTTACCTGCGTTACAAGATTTACCGGGAACCTGGCATCACTGTTTGGTGGCGTTCAGCCATGATCACTTACCTCTGATTGGGGAGATTCCCGGCATCACTGGCTTGCAGCTATTTTCTGGTTTTAGTAATCCCTTGGCGATCGTGCCACCGCTTGCCCAACGCTTTGCAGCGAGCGCGATCGGGCAGGAGGATGAACTCCTGAGCCTATTGTCTCCTGCTCGGTTTAGCTAATCTCTCCCTCCGAAATTGTTGAACCCCCGGCTGTAGCTGTTCGTCTAAATCGATGGTTGAGAGGGGGGACTGACGATGCCAAAACCGACTGCTGTTAATCCGAATTTAGTGTTGCCTGTGGGAACGCAGGTTGTCAGCCGCATTGAGATCCTCAGCAACACAGCAGAATTGATCTGTCCCCAGGGGGCTGTGGGCGCGATCGTGCGATCGCCGGATGACAATTCCCATGCCTATCGGGTGCGGTTACCGAATGGGCAAGAGATCACTTTACGGCGGCATGAATTCACGATTCGTAAGCATTTTCAACGGGAAGGGTTAGAGCCGACCGAAGATTGGTTAGCTGACTTTAATCTGTATGACTCGGTGATCTATCGCTGTGTCGTGGGTTCCAGAGCGTATGGTTTGGATGATGAACATTCCGATACCGATCGTCGCGGCATTTATCTGCCTCCGGCGGAATTGCACTGGTCATTGTACGGAGTGCCAGAACAGTTAGAGAATAAACCGGCTCAGGAATGTTATTGGGAACTGCAAAAATTCCTGATTTTGGCATTAAAAGCCAATCCTAATGTGTTGGAATGTCTCTACACGCCCCTGATTGAAACGGCATCTTCGATCGCGACTGAATTACTGTCGATCCGTCACATCTTTCTGTCGAAATTGGTTTATCAAACCTACAACAGCTACGTGATTTCGCAGTTCAAAAAGATGGAGCAGGATTTACGGACGAAAGGTGAAATTCGCTGGAAACATGCGATGCATTTGATCCGGTTATTGTTATCTGGAATTACGGTATTGCGAGACGGATTGGTTCCAGTGCGAGTCGATGATTACCGCGATCGACTATTAGCGATTAAGTATGAACACCTGACTTGGGAAGCCGTAGACGCATGGCGATTGCAGTTACATCAAGATTTCGATCGGGCGTTTGCTGATACTCAACTTCCCGATCGCCCGGATTATGAACAAGCCAATCTGTTCTTGATTCGTGCCCGTCGTCAAATGGTGGAACAGTGATAAAATCACCTGTGATCGCAACATTTTACCAGTATGAGCACTGCATCGAGCCAACCTAATCCGCAAGAATTGCTGACTGCTCTGCTACAGGCAACATCGCAGTTAGCGCAGTCAGCAAGTCAGCAGGATCAAAAGCTCGATCGCTTATCCGAGAAATTAGAGATTTTCACCGAACAAGTGAGTCGTTCTGCAAGCCAGCAGGATCAAAAGCTCGATCGTCTGTCAGAAAAACTAGAGATTTTGACGGATCAGATTGGTCGGTTGACTGAGCAGGGCAGAATGCTCGATATTCGTCTAGACCGAGTGGTAGTTGCGGCTGAAATGCAGGCAGAAACAGCCAAAGTCCAAGCCGAGATGGCGAAAACTCAAGCTGAAAATGTGGCTCAGTTGCTAGCCATGCTTCATGGGAAGTCAGTCTAAATCTGTGTTTGATTGGTCGATCGCAGCTGGAATTGGTCGTACCATTAATCGCATCCCACTAACTTTAAATTGCACTTGATCTACATTTAATGGTTAGCGATCGCAATTTAATCGGAGCGGCTGCCCTCCGTACTGTTAGCAGTCACAATGCAATGGTTAGCCGTGACAATTCGATTGTCGCAGATTGCCCTCCGTACTGTTAGCAGTCACAATGCAATGGTTGACTCTCACAATTTGATTGTAAGCCGCTACGTTCCGTAATTTTACTAACTACGATTGATAATTTACTGTTAACAATCAATTGTGGTGGAATACCGTTGAAATAACTTGAGTGCGATCGCGACAAAATTAGGATCAAATCATGCCTTTCCTGTACTTATAGAGCCATTTTCAACCAACTAAACAGTTGTTCCGTAGTCAGTTCTAATGTGATTGTCGCTAATCCAGGTAAGCGATCGCCATTGCAGTTCATCGACTCAACACTTAATCTCCAGTTTACTCACTTGCTTGCAATAGGAAAGCCGATGACTGTTGACCCCCGCTTATTTACGATCGCGACTAACCAACCCTATCCACTGTTATTTGCCACAATCAGCGGCGCACATCTATATGGCTTCCCGTCACCGGATTCGGACTACGATTTGCGCGGTGTGCATATCCTGCCCATGACCGAAGTCGTTGGTCTAGAAACTGGACGCGAAACGATCGAAGTCTCAACCCTACAAGATGGGCTGGATCTGGATTTAGTCACCCATGACATCAAGAAATTTTTTAGCTTGCTGTTAAAGAAAAACGGCTATGTGCTAGAGCAACTTTATTCTCCTTTGGTTGTCCATACCACGCTGGAACACATGGAATTAATGGACATTGCTAAAGGCTGCATCACTCGGTATCACAGCCACCACTATCTCGGCTTTGTCCAAACCCAATGGCGTTTGTTTGAGCGTGAATATCCTCCCCGGGTCAAACCATTGTTGTATGTTTTCCGAGTCTTGCTGACTGGTATCTATTTGATGCAAACTGGCAGAGTTGAAGCCAATCTGCTAACGCTAAATCAGGTGTTTCGATTGCCCTACATTCCTGATTTAATTGCTCGAAAGTTAGCCGGGGCAGAAAAATCGGTTTTGCCCCAGGTAGACCTGGAATTCTATCGGCAGGAACGCGATCGACTAATCCAGCAACTCGAAGCCGCGAGTGAAAATAGCCATTTGCCAGAAGCTCCCACGGCGAAACCTGCCTTAAATGACCTGCTGATTCGGCTGCGATTGGCCACTTGATAAACTGTTCACGGCTACAGCCTGTCGCTCTCACACACAGTAGAATGGAAATCTATGGAAACAGAAGTCATTACGCTACTCTCAAAGCGCGAAATCGAAAAAATGCGCCGTGCTGGGCATCTGGCAGGGCAACTTTTACATCATTTAGAGCCGCTAGTAAAACCAGGAGTCAGCACCCTGGAATTAAACGATGAAGCCGAACGCTGGACGCAGGCACAGGGAGCGAAAAGTGCGCCCTTAGGTTATAAAGGCTTTCCCAAATCCATTTGTACTAGCGTCAATGAAGTGGTATGTCACGGCATTCCGAACGCGAAACAAATTCTCCAAGACGGCGATATTATCAACATTGATGTGACGCTGATTGTGGATGGCTATCACGGTGACACGTCGAAAATGTATTTCGTTGGTGAACCATCACCCGTCGCCCGTCGCTTAGTCGAAGTCACGGATAAGTGTCGGTATTTAGGCATTCAAGCGGTGAAGCCGGGTGCCAAGATTGGTGATATTGGAGCCGCCATTCAGGAGTACGCTGAATCGCAAGGATTCTCGGTGGTGCAAGATTTTGTCGGACATGGAATTAGTAATATTTTCCATACTGCACCCCAAGTCCCCCATTACGGCAAAGCGGGAACAGGTCGCCGCTTACGTCCCGGCATGGTGTTCACGATCGAACCGATGATCAACGAGGGCACCTGGGAAGTGGAAGTCTTGGATGATGAATGGACGGCGGTTACCAAGGATCGCAAGCTATCCGCTCAGTTTGAACATACGATCGCCGTCACCGACGATGGCTATGAAATCCTCACCCCCTATCCTGGGGATGCCTGACCTCGATCGACTAACGCAGCAAATTCAGTTTGTGATCGAAATCGATCAACTGAAAACCGTCCTGCGTCAAACTCTACTCACCGATGCCTCCCGCCAGGAGAATACGGCTGAACATTCTTGGCATATTGCCATGATGGCGATCGTCCTGGCAGAGTATGCCCCTGTTCCGGTTGATCTACTGCATGTGATCAAGCTCTTGCTGGTTCACGATTTAGTCGAGATCGATGCTGGCGATACCTTCTGCTATGACATACAAGGGAATTTGAGCAAGCAAGAACGGGAACTGCAAGCTGCCGATCGCCTGTTTAGCTTATTGCCACCGGATCAAGCGATCGAGGTGCGATCGCTCTGGGATGAGTTTGAAGCTCAGGTTACGCCTGCGGCTCAGTTCGCGGCTTGTCTCGATCGGCTGCAACCCCTACTGAATAACTGGCAAACTCAAGGCTATAGCTGGCGCAAACATGGGATTACCTGCGATTTAGTTTTGCATCGCATGTCACCGTTGCAAACGGGTGCGCCTGCCCTATGGGAATTTGTTGAACAGATGATTCAACAGTGCGTGGCGGCTGGCTACTTGCAAGAGGGCTGATGTTGAGGTAGCGATCGCTCCGCCACGTTAGGCGGCTATTTGTGTTACTCAATTTGTGCAAATATGTACTTTTTTAAGTACACATCAACTTCTGCTAAAGGTACTGTTCTGCCAAATACTTGGTGCTAATCTAATAAGTAGGACACAGAGAGAAGCAGAATCTCTTAAACGGTAAGGCTTTCGGGATTGTGTCTCCCCTCCCGAGGTCACTGTAACCGCCAGGTTTGTGGTAGACCAGTTGTTCACTAAACTTCGTCATATCACCCTACTGCGTTAACTGATGTAACGCATTTTGAGCCAGCGTTTACTGGCTGCTTTCACTGAACATTTCCACAACTGATCACTTCCACTATGACCTATTGACTTTGTACATTCGTGCTAAGGAGGAGGATAAGGAAGGACGTTGTTTGTTCTGGTGGGTTACAGCATTGTTGTTGAGTACACCATTACTAGTTGCTATCTTCAATCATTACATTTCAAGCATGAGTCTGGCAGCCGTCTGTCAGACTCATTAGCTTTAAATAGATGCTTAATGACTCAGTTTTAAAGGTTAACGATTGCAGCTTTTCATCTATCAATTTAGGTAAATATTTCTATGCCATTTCACCTATAAGAAAGTAGCTTCGATAAGCTGAAGACAGGGATTGAATGAGGTCATAACCTATGATTACTGTTCCACAAGAGAATTTCGCTCGCCCTGGATGGCAGAGAATTCTTTCACTCACAGTGCTGTTTTGGCTCAGTGGCACTGTAATTTTAGACGGCGTGATTATGCCCTCTCTTTATCTGTCTGGCATGATGGTTGAGCCAGGATTTGCTTCCGCCGGTTACTCGTTGTTTTGGGTATTCAATCGGTTGGAATTATTATGTGCCGCGATCGTGTTAACGGCTGCTTTTGTATTGCGTTACACCCATGCGATCGGTGAACGATTCCATGAAATCATCAGTTTTCTTGCCATTTTGCTATTAGGAATTGTTTGTGTTGACACCTATTGGTTAACTCCTCACATGAGTGCCCTCGGTGCCCATTTGAATTTATTCGCTCCAACTGCCGCAATTCCCACGGGCATGGATCAACTTCATGTGAGCTATTGGGTGTTAGAACTGATTAAGCTAACGGCGGGTTTAACTCTGTTTAAATTAACGGATCGTCTGGGGCGATCGAGTATTTAGTCATCGGGTCATGTGATTTTCTCCTTCATAACGTTTCTGATGCAGGATAGAGAAATTTCTTTAACCTGCATCATTTATGTTTAATTGATGCATGATTCTGGGTGGCTAACCAACGGCATGGGGCTATTCTTGCTAGGATGAAGAATATGAACAATCTTTAACCTGGCTGACTCATGTCGTCTTCTTTAGGGAATCTTCGCGATCTTTACCAGCAAGTCATTTTAGAGCGCTACAAAAAACCTCGCCATCGAGGCAAGACCGATCCGGTCGATCGCTATCAAAAAGGACATAATCCCTCCTGTGGTGACACGATCGAACTCACCCTGAAATTAAATGCGGCTGGCGATACGATCGAAGCCGTAAAGTTTGAAGGGGAAGGCTGTGCGATCGCCATGGCTTCGGCGGATCTGATGGCGGAAGCCTTAACGGGTCGCCCGATCGCTGAAGCTCTGGAAATGGTGCAACGGTTTCAGACCATGATGCAGGGGCAGGCAGAGTTTCCCCAGGAGTTTCGTAAACTGAATGTGATGCAGGGTGTATCGCAGTTTCCAGTGCGAATTAAGTGTGCCACCCTCACCTGGCATACGTTAAAAGCGGCTTTAGAGGTAGCCGAGAATGGACAACCTGATGATTTTGTCAGTAACGAGTAGCTTAAATTAACCTGACCAAAGAGCCAGACATGGGTGAATAGCACTGACTTAAGGACACGATTCACTCAGATCGCCCCCTGAATCCCCCAATTCTGGGGGACTTTAAGGTTCGGCTTCCCCAGAATTGGGGGTTGGGGGGCAGTCCAGATGGTGATTGAACCTACTGCCAACCACGCCAGGGACTAATTTCAACCCGTCCATTTGGTGACACAAACACCACTTTAAACAACGCGAACGGCTCCTGTGCAGATCCAGTATTACCATCTGCCTCTGGTCTACCCAACTTGGCAAAGGGAGTGTCTTGTACTTGCTCTGTTGCCGCCTGATTGTCGGGTTGATACCCAACGATCGTGCCGTCTGGTTTTACGCGCACCCGGTAAACTAAGTCTTCACTAAAGGTAGGAGTACCTTCCCAGTTTTGGTTAATTTGCTCCTGAAGCCTGGGTAAAATCTCCTCCAACTGGGCAGTTTCGGTAATCTCGGTGCCAGTGCCAGCAACTGGTTCTGCCATCACGTCTTTCCAGGAATCGACCTCTAAGCCACCACTGGCAGTAAACAGCACCTTATATTGCGCCAGGGGTTCACTGGAAGGACTACTCTCGGGAGCTGGGATGGTTAACAAATCTAGCAACGGTGTTTGTTTGGCATAGCTGGCGGCGGCTGGATTGACGGGCTTGTAACCGATAATGTCACCGTTCTCGCGGACTCCTAACCGATACACCAGATCTTGTGGAATCGATCGCGATTGCCATGCCTGGTCGATCTTGTCAAAAAGCTGCTGGCGTAAAGTTTCAACCTCCGTCGGATCGTTAATCTCAGGCGACTCCGTTAACGGGACTGCCAATGCCGCCAGTTGCGGATCAGGGCTGGCGGTGGGACTGGGGCTAGCCGCATCGCTCGGGGTCTGGGTCGAGATTGGTTTAGGGGAGCCATTTGGAGAGGGAGAAGCCCCTGGAGTCGTGCTGGCTGTCTTAAAGGCTTCGCAGGCGGGATCCTCGGGACGTAAACAGGTCGGTTCCTTGACTTTAGGCACTCCCAAAAATGACAGGGCTACCGCCGCCGCCGCCAAACCCGATAAGCCGATCGCGGCGGGCACAACTTGTTTAGAGACACTAACCGGTCGGGCAATTGATCGTCTGGAGAGAGGCTGTAAGTTAAAGGCTAGATCGGGTAGGGTACGCGAATCTGCCAAAAACTGATCGATCGCTTCTACCAGATCAAACAGTTGCACCGTACTTAAGTTGATCTGCTGGGTCGCCTGGACTGTGCCCTCCGGACTGGGGGTCGCCATGGGCGATCGCACACTTAAGCGATGAATTTGGTGGCTCACCTGTTGCAACTGAATTAGCGCGGTTTCATCCTTGGTGGACAGGTGACTATGTAAACCACTTAATAATTCCTGGGTATAGTGGTTTACGGTTTTCACCAGTGCCTCAAAAAACTCTCGACCACCACTGAGGGGTTTTTCTTGCCCAGACAGATAGCATTCGGCGTTGATTAAAATCGACATCAGAGGGCGAGGGTCGGGCTGAGCCGCGATCGCTGCCGCACTATCCCCTAATCCTTCTAAAATCAGGGTGCAGTTGGGTAGGCTGTATTGACGTTGAATGGTCATGCTACCTCCCCATCAAATAAACTGACCCAAAACCGCTGCATCCCATAGGTTCCTGTACAAAATAACAACTGCGCGAGTAAATCCATCGCTAACTGATTCAGCTTTTCATCCGATTCATAGGCGGCTACGGCGGCCCGACGAGGGTTCATCCGCGATCGAAAGTGGGCGCGAAACCGTTCTAAATAATCATTCAGTCGGAAGTGATGTTCCATGGATAGGTTCTTCTCAGTCAGTTGCTGGTGTGCCATCAGTAATTGGCGAATTAGCACAGTTAAGCGCTTGGCTAAATGACACCCGACCACAACTAATGCCTTCCCTTCGACTAACGACAGCCCACGCCGCTGATTAAATCGTCGTAAGGGATTGGTATTTCGTAACCGCCATAACGTCACCCGGTTCTTAATAATCTCTTGAAGTTCCAATTCGTGTGCCATCATCAAAATGGCTTCGGAGCTACCCAGCTCTAGGGCTTCGATCGCCAACAGCATGAGGTCAATATGGGTACGTGCCCGCCGAGGGCAAGACTCCTCTGCCAGGGGTGGATTGGGCAGACTCTCTAAAATGTACGGGATGCTTGGCTGGGCAGGTAGACTGTTCAATTGCATGACATTCACGAAGGGACAAAACTCAACTGAGTTGTAGGCAGGCAGGTATTAATTCGACTCAGCGCCTGGGCGTAAGTAGTTCAGAACTACCTCGGAGTATTTAGAACTTGCAACCTTATAGTGTACGATTTCTCGGTTCTACATCACATCACGACAAAAATTCATCAGAGGTTCCTGATAATAATCCTTACACCCTACACCTAGTCTCTCCAGGATGGATCAACCTAGTTAAAGAATTCCGGATTCCTCTATAGCCATCCTATCGAGATTTCGTGATCTGGTTCGTCGGGCGATCGAGGGAATGCTTCCCCTTTAAACTTGCCCAAAAATCAGGACACCGCATCAGTTAACTGCGATCGCAGGGCTAAATCATTAGTGAAGTAACGGGGGGTTGGTGAAAGCGGTTTCCTTGGAACTCTTCACAATCCCCATCGGATCGCTATAGCGACCGGGAAGTGATTGGGGCTAACTCCAAATCGGATTTTATAGGTAGCTCTACCATAAAGCAGGTCAACCGATTGCGGCTGCTGGCTTCAATCCTGCCATTTAAGGTTTCGACCAACTTTTTCACGAGTGCCAGTCCTAAGCCAGTGCCCCCATGTCGCCAGGGATCATTGTTGGGAATGCGATAGAACTTATCAAATACGCGATCGAGTTCAGTGGCAGAGATTTCTACTCCCGAATTGCTGACCTGGAGTTGAATGCGATCGGGGGTTGCCACGGCAGAGACGGTAATTTGCTCGTGGGCAGGGGTATATTTACAGGCATTATTCAGTAATTCACTTAAAATCCGCTCTAGACAATGGGGGTCTGTGATTAAGGGCGGCAGAGTATTCGCCACTTGAACTTGTAATTCCTGATTTTGACTATGGGCACGTTCGATAAATGGCTGCACATGGAACGGAATCCAGGTTTGCAACGCCACCGGCATTAAATTGAGTGGCTCGTGCTTACTCTCTAACCGGGATAGATCCAGTAAATCGTTGATCAGATTAATTTCGCGTTGGCACTCAGCATTGAGGATGCGGAAATATTTCGTTAACGGATGTGCCTGATCAAATAAATTCAGGCGTTGCAGATGGATTTCTAACATCTGGGTTGCGAGTTTGATGTTAGACATCGGGGTGCGCAGTTCGTGGGAAACGGTGCTGAGAAAGTCATCCTTCAGCCGATTCAATTTCTCTAGTTCTGCCACCTGCGCCTGGGCTTTTTGATATAAGCGGGCTTGGCGAATCGCGATCGCGCATTGGTTCGCCACTTGCTGTACCAGGCGAATATCCTGTTCATTGAAGGCATGGTAACTTTGGCTAATTAACCAGAGATCTCCTAACACGCCCTGGTCATCTAGAATCGGGCAGGCAAGCATCGCCACCTGACCCCGTACCGGATTGGGTAACAGTGAGCAAAACTGAAAATACTGTCCGCGCAACAGTTGCTCATAACCTTCCGGGTAATTGTTCATCTTGACGATCCGCCCCTGAAATGGGGCTAAATCGTTCGTGTATTCGTAGCGAATGGTCGATGTGCGACGTTCCAGGTCATATAACGAGGCATTACAGCCGATCGCTCCGGTGGTAATGGCTACTTCCCGCACTGCCGTTTGTAAAATTTGATCTTCATTCAGGCTATCGCGTACCCGATCAGTCAGCCGCTTCAAGGTCGCTTCAAACTCCGATGCCAGTTGTAACTGAGCGCTGCGCTTTTGAATCTGGCGTTCTAAATTGGCGTTTAACCGTTGTTGCTGTTGGAAGAAGTCCGCCTGGGCGATCGCAATCCCAATCTGCTCGGCTAGCTGCCGCAACCCTTGAATTTCGTAGGAATGCCAGACGCGAGGTGCTTGACAATGGTGCGCGACCAGTAAGCCCCAGATCGGCGGATGGGCTGCCTCTGTCACCAGGTCTAACGGAGCAGAACCGCGAGGAATGGGCACAATTAGAACGGCTTGAGCCTGGAGATTGGTCAGTACCCGCCGTTGATGGGGCGATAGGTCGGCGGTCTGAATATCCGCGATCGCGGTGATGCTGGCTGGAGAGTTAGGTTCTCCCTGAGACTTCAGCAAACAGGCATCAGCCACCGATTTCCCTAAAAGGGATTTCCAATCAGGAGCAACTGACTCAACGGCAACCGAGCCTCGCCACTTTTGTCTGAGTCGCCAGATCAATACACGATCGACCTGAAGAAATTGGCGCACTTCAGTAACGGCTGTTTCCAGCAGCGGCTTGAGCAACTGAGACTGATGAATTTTAATGCCAATTTGAGCGATCGCCAGCTCGACCTTCAACTGTTGAATCTCCTCATCCTGGGGAGGTCTGGATGGCTGAGGTTCAGAGTGCCGTCGTTTAGATTTAGCAGCAGGTTTTGAGCGGTTCGATGACGTTCTGAGATCTGTCTCAGTGGGACTGGAAGGGTGAATCGGGTCCATAGTTTCGGACAAAAAGTCCCTCAAAGTATCACGAATAGTACGTGCAGCACACGATACGGTTGATACCCCTAATTATGGCGATCTTAACGAAGAAGGTGAAAGCAAGGATGAACCGTTGAGCACAGAACCTGACAGTATATACGCAATGGTATCAGGACTCATGGAGGTTAATTGCACCATATTCCCTGAAGAGAGCTTAAGTATATATCATCTTGGCTGATGTCAGCATGCCCACTGGGCGGATTGGTGTTACGGTAGCCGCGTGAAACTTTACACGGTGTTTAAACCTCACATACCTGCACATTCGACAGCCGCGAGTTTAACAGGCGAGTCATCCAGCCTTCTAAGTATTTACGATTGGCGCGTTGCTCTTTGGGATCGGTGGTGTCTAATGCGTGGGGCAACAATCCTAAAATGGCAGCGGTCGTGACACAAAACATAGATTTTTGGAAACTGACACAGATTCTGACCCGGAGATCCGTTTCTCCCCGGATGGAATGCTGTTGATAAAACTCGCGGAGATAGGATGGCAAGAAGTGGCGCATGTCCTGCATCAGCAGAGTAGGGGGAATTCCGGCTCCTCCGATCGGTAAGGGGTCAGCATAGAGCGCTCCATAGGTAAAGCGAGCCTGATCCGGTGGAATTTGGTAGGCCTGGGCATTGTAGGATACCGTACCCATAAACGGAAATGACCGGAAAAAAACAGCTTCCACGTAGGGCACTGCTGTATCCATCAGGAAAGTTAGCCCTGCCGACTTGGGAATAATTTCGTAGGTTTTTCCTTTGACTTCTACAGCATAGGTAATGGGTTTATTTGCCGCTGCCACCAAGCCATTCAGCACATGGTTGACCACATCTTGAATTGTGGTGATTTCTCCGCGATCGTAGCGATCGGACAAGTTCAGGAACATGGCACTCATGACATTCCAGAACTGCCCTAAAGCACTGTAGTAGGCAAGTTGTCGCACTTGCTCCGGTAGAAAATCTGGAAATACTGTGCCCACGCCTTGCATGAGGAAATTACCACTCAGTTTGGCTTGAATCGCCGCTTGTGCTCGTTGGCTAAATTCAGGGGTATCCAGATACTCATCCAGTTTGCCACCCCCATGCCAGAGCATCGCCTTCATGCAATACTCTGCAAATTCATAATTAATGCGATCGTGCCACCAATGTCGCATTAACTTGTTGAAGGACACCTCACCATTGAAATACTTGAAGAACGGAAATAGCACCAGGAATTGATGCTCAGAAATATAGGTCAGGTTTTGCCAGTAGGCATCCAGCACGACCCCATAGCTCTTCAGAATCCCAACCACTTCCAGCACATTATCGGGAGACTCGGGTAAAAGGGCTCCACCCGTTTCCAGTCGGTAAATAATATCAGCGAGTGGATGCGTGGATACCGGACGATCGTGGGTACTGACCATAGTGCTAAGGGGATTCGCGAATGGGAAGAGTGGGGAAGGTAATCAAGATAAGGACGATAGGGAAGCAAGAAAGACAGTTCTAGGGCTCCCCAAAGTTGCTACGGGTTAGGAACGGGCAGGGATGGATGAGCGATCGCAACTGGGGCTGGGGTCGTGGCAATTACGGCAGGTGGAGCGAGTAAGGCGGTTGTGGTCGTTTCTGTCCACCGCACTAACCAACTGGGTTGTAGTCCTAATGCCACAATCAGAATGGCAAGAATCACCGCCGGAATTCGCTCTGACCAATAAACCTGAGGCAAATTCGAGAATTGCTCGGGTAAGCGACCGAAAAAGGTGCGGTTGACTAAGAGCAGGAAGTAAACCGCCGTTAAACCAGTTCCGATCATGGATAGTAGGGTTTGAACGGGAAACACTGGGAAACTGGCGCGGAAAATCATAAATTCCGAGATGAAGCCCATCATGCCAGGAATTCCAGCACTTGCCATCACTCCAACCACCATCAAACTACCAATCACGGGCAATCCGCGCTCAGGGGCTAACAGTCCCCGCAAAACATTAATGTCACGAGTGCCGGTTTTCTGATAAACCACCCCAACTAGCAAAAACAGCAAGCCAGAAATTAACCCGTGACTAATCATCTGAAAAATGGTGCCGAGGATGCTGAGGGGAGTAGCCGCGGCTGCCGCCAGCAGAATATAGCCCATGTGACCGATCGAGCTATAGGCCACCATCTTTTTCATATCCGTTTGCGCGATCGCGGTAAACGCTCCATACAGGACGCTCACCACTGCCCAAATTGCTAAACCCGGAGCCAGAATTGTCCAGGCATCTGGAAATAAGCCCAACCCAAACCGCAATAGTCCATACGTGCCCAACTTCAGTAACACCCCAGCGAGCAGCACCGAAATTGGGGTAGAAGCCTCGACGTGGGCATCAGGTAGCCAGGTATGAAAGGGAACCAGGGGAATTTTGATGCCAAAGCCAACCAGCAACACGCCTAGCAAAATAAGCTGAGTTTTGATCGGTAATATCTGGGTATGAATTTCCCCATACTCAAAACTTGGGGCATGGCTGAGCCAGGTTGCACCTAAAAATGCCGCCAGAATTAAAATGCCAGATAGGGCGGTGTAGATCAAAAACTTGGTGGCGGCATAGCCTCTCCGGGCACCTCCCCAGATGGCGATCAGGAAGTATAAGGGAATCAGTTCGACTTCATAGAACAGGAAAAACAGCAACAAGTTCTGCGCCAGAAAGGCTCCAGCCACGCCAGCATTCAGCAGCAATAGCAAGATGTAGTAAAGTTTGGGGCGTTGTGTGGAGGGGGCGCTACTATAAATCGCAATACAGGTGAGCAAGCCATTCAACACCACCAATGGTAAGGAGAGTCCGTCCAGCCCTAGCTGATAGCTTAATCCGAGGGGTTCAATCCAGGGCAACAGTTCCTGAAACTGCAAACCGATGCTACTACTGTCGAATTGATTTAATAGTAAGACCGATAGCGTAAAGGTTAGCCCAGTAAAGCCTAAGGCAACTGAGCGGGCATGTTTATCGGCGATCGCGGCAGGCAATAAGCCAATCAAAATGGCTCCAAGCACTGGTAACCAAATCAGGGCACTGAGCATAGGGCGAAGGAATAAAAGGGCGGTTGACTGATGTAAGTAGATGATGGGTTAAGGCAGGCTGGGCAACTACCACAGAGAGTAGGTCAGTACAATGCCCAGGACACTAATGCCCAGCAAAATTGTGAGCAAATAGAACTGAGATTGCCCGGAGATACTATACTTCAGGCTTTCTCCACTAAAGATGGAGGCTAGCCCGACGAAATTCACAGCACCATCGACCACATAGCGATCGAACCAATAACTCAACCGAGAGATCGAGTTGACTGCCCAGACAACCGTGACTCGGTACAGATGGTCAATATAGAAGTCGTAGGCTAACAGGTCTTGAATGAACCGTAATGGCGTTTGCACCGGTCGGCTCCAGGCGCGGTTTAAGTGAATCACTGCCCCAGAAATACAGCCCAATACCCCAGACAAAACTAAGAGTCCCGACCCTTCCCAGTTCATATACATCCAGTCTGGGAGCAGCGATAGGTATTGCAGAATCACTGGTACTAGCAGCGTAAATACAGTCAGCGTCACCATCGGGACTGCCATTGTCCAGGGGACTTCTGGTGTCCGGCGAGTTTTGGGCTTCGGTTCGCCTAAAAACACTAACCGGAAGATCCGCACCAGATTATGCGCCGTTAACGCATTAACAACCAGCAGAACTCCGACTAACCAGGGGTCGCCATACCAGAAGGCGTTGATGCCTTGCCGCATTGCCCAGAAGCCACCGAGCGGGAATAGACCAATCAAACCAGCGGCACCGACGATAAAGGCGGTTGTGGTTGCTGGCATTCGAGACCATAGCCCCCCCATTTCCGTCACATCCTGGCTGCTAGTCGTGATAATGATCGACCCGGTACTCATAAATAGGAGCGCTTTGGCAATGCCGTGGGTTAGGAGTAGCAATAGAGCAAACCCAGTCCATTGCATCCCGATCGCAATAAAGACCAGCCCTAGATACACACTGGTTGAATAGGACAACGATCGCTTGATATCAATTTGGGCGATCGCCACCAGTGAACCCCCGATCGCGGTGAGGGTACCTAATCCCACCAGGGTCATAGAGGCAACCGGAGATAAAATTAGTACGGGCTGAAGTTTGATCAGCACATACGCTCCACATCCCACCACCACCGAGTTCCGCAAAATTGAAGCCGGATTGGGACCTTCCATCGCTTCATCCAACCACGCATGTAGGGGGAATTGGGCACACTTCCCAACAGGCCCCGCAATCAGAGCTAACCCCAATAGATTGGCGGTCGTAGGAGAAAGGTCAGCCGTTTCTACCCAATCTGCCAGTTCTGTAAAGCTAAACGTGCCAGAGAAGGTCGCTAATGCCACAACTCCCATTAACAGGAGGACATCGCCAACTCGTTTGGTTAAAAAGGCATCGCGGGCAGCCGTGACCACCAGGGGCTGGGCATACCAGAACCCGACAAGCAAGTAGGTAGACAGCGTTAACATTTCCAGGAGGGCATAGGTCAGGAACAGTGAATCACTTAATGCCAGACCCGTCATGGCTCCTTCAAAAAAGCCCATCAAGCCAAAGAACCGAGCCAGTGCCCAATCCTTTTCCATATATCCCAGGGCAAAAAACTGGGCGAATAGGCTCAGTCCGGTAACGAGTTCTGCCGCTCCTAAACTAACGGAGGAGTAATCCAGCGTAAAGGTGATATCGAGGTCGGCGGCTTGCAACCAATGGCTGACCACGACTTGACCGTTCTGCCCCAAACTGCTTTGAAACGCGATCGCGCCATGCACTAATGCCAGAACGGTCATTAACAGGTTAAGGTACGCGGCGGGACGGGAACCGGTTCGGCGGACAAGCCCAATCGCCCACGGTAAGGTTATGACAGCACCAAGCAAGCCATAACAAGGAATCCACCAACTGGTTTGCAGAAAAAACTGTTGCATTGAAACTAATTGTTAACGCTCAAACAGATGAATCCTGAATATCAATGAAACCGTCTCTAGAGCCATCTAGCTAAGGGACGAAAAGTAAGAATTGCTTCCAGTTAAAAATTATTTAACAAACCTTAATACCAATTTCAGACAATTCCGTAATGCCTCAACCATAAAACGTTTCAACCAGAAAAACAATCATGGAGAAACACGAACTTTTATATATAAGTGTAATTTATATTTAAGTAAGAATCTGATTAAGTTGGTTACCAAAAAGGTTTATGATGAACGAGGTGAGAACTCGAATCGTGAGCAATCATCCATCAAGTTTGGGCTGATCTGAAACCATTGATAGCTCAGGGGTTTTAGTTAGTCAGAACAATGTTTAGGCAGATATTAGCTCGATCGAGGGTTCCATCCAAACCCAGTCAGGCTAGCAATTTCGTCCTGAACGAATGACAGTCGCCTTTGAATAAGCTTCTTTAATACCTGAAATTTGTAACTATCATTGGTCTTTATATTGCGCTGGTACTGACGACAACCGTATTCTTAGAACAGTACAGCAGAAACCCTGATAAGGCTTGAAAACTCGGCATCTCCGTCTAAATTTTCATTCCTTGTCTTTTTCATTAGTTTCACTTATGTAGGAGATTAGTCAATGCCAATTGCAGTCGGAATGATCGAGACAAGAGGTTTCCCCGCTGTGGTGGAAGCTGCCGATGCAATGGTGAAGGCGGCTCGGGTCACTCTTGTAGGTTACGAAAAGATTGGCAGCGGTCGTGTCACTGTGATTGTGCGGGGAGACGTATCTGAAGTTCAGGCTTCAGTGGCGGCAGGAATTGAATCTGCCAAGCGGGTGAATGGTGGTGAGGTGCTTTCCACTCACATCATTGCTCGTCCTCACGAAAACCTGGAGTACGTCTTGCCGATTCGCTACACCGAGGCAGTTGAACAATTCCGGTCTTAAGCGGGCTGATCTGTTGATTCACAATAGTTAAGCCACAGTTTTAGACAGAAGTTTTGGCGCGGTTATTCAAGTTTGACAAGTTGACTCAACGTTTGATTTTGGAAGGGAGTATTTAGATATGGCAATTGCAGTTGGAATGGTTGAAACTCTGGGCTTCCCGGCTGTAGTGGAAGCAGCAGATGCAATGGTGAAAGCCGCTCGCGTTACCCTGGTGGGCTACGAGAAGATTGGTAGCGGTCGCGTGACGGTGATCGTCCGGGGTGATGTATCTGAAGTTCAAGCGTCTGTTGCGGCTGGGATTGAGAGCGTCAAGCGGGTGAATGGCGGTCAAGTGCTGTCCACCCACATCATTGCTCGTCCTCACGAAAACCTGGAGTATGTTCTGCCGATTCGCTACACCGAGGCAGTAGAGCCATTCCGGGAAAGCGTCAGTGGTATTCGTCCTCTTAACCGCTCGTAACGCCTGATGCAAATTGCCAGAGTCCGTGGCACGGTTACCAGTACCCAAAAAGAGCCGAGCCTCCGAGGCAGCAAGTTTTTGGTCTTGCAGTTCATCGACGAGGATGGGCAACCCTTAGCCGGGTATGAGGTAGCTGCCGATAATGTCGGTGCAGGAATTGGAGAGTGGGTTCTGGTGAGTCGGGGCAGTGCGGCGCGTCAGGTTCCGGGGAGTGAACAACGTCCAGTGGATGCCGCCGTGATTGCCATCATCGACACAGTTGGGATTGAAAATCGCCTGCTCTATAGCAAGCGTGATCAATACTGAAGTGAATCAACGGCTTAACGATCGCTCAATTCATGTCCTGTACCTACGACGGCAAAGTGCTGCATTGCGTTTTCAGTTTGGAGAATTAATTTATGGTAGTCCGTAGTTATGCGGCTCCCCCTACTCCCTGGTCGAAAGGCCTGGCTGAACCCCAGATCCATGAAACAGCTTATGTTCACTCCTTCTCCAACCTGATTGGAGATGTCCGGATCGGTGCGAATGTGCTGATTGCTCCGGGCACTTCCATTCGGGCCGATGAAGGTCATCCTTTCTACATTGGCGAAAGCACGAATGTTCAGGATGGGGTGGTGATTCATGGCTTGGAAAAGGGTCGGGTAGCCGGTAACGACGGGGAAGCCTATTCGGTTTGGATTGGGAGCAACAGTTCGATCGCTCACATGGCATTGATTCATGGGCCAGCCTATGTGGGTGATAACTGTTTTATTGGATTTCGTTCCACGGTCTTTAATGCCAGGGTGGGAGATGGCTGCATCGTCATGATGCATTGCCTGATTGAAAATGTGGAAATACCGCCTGGGAGGTACATACCGTCTGGCTCGATCATTACGACTCAGCAACAGGCGGATCGCTTACCGGCGGCACAGGAAGCTGACGTGAAGTTTACCAGTCACGTTGTGCAAGTTAATGAAGCACTGCGATCGGGCTATCGCTGTGCGGATAATGTTGCCTGTATTGCCCCAATTCGGAATGAGCTTGATCAGTCAATACCGGCAGACCCTAGTGGGAATGGCAGTTCCCACAGTCATGCCGAACAGGGAGGGAGTATGGACGCAGATGTAGTCAGCCAGGTGCGGCAATTGCTGGCACAGGGCTATCGGATCGGAACGGAACATGCGGATGAACGTCGCTTCCAGACGAGTTCCTGGAAGAGTTGTGCGCCTATTCAAGGGAGCCGCGAATCAGATGTGTTGTCAGCACTAGATGCCTGCCTAAGTGAGCATTCTGGACATTATGTTCGCCTAATTGGCATAGACCCGAAGGCGAAAAAGCGGGTGTTAGAACGGATTATTCAACGTCCTGGCCAGAAATCGCCCCAGTTTTCGGGGAGTGCGGCATCCTCTGGATCGACCTATAGTGCCGCATCCGTTAATCATTCCAATGGACAGGTGCAGTCCAGTCATCTGAGTGGGAATGTGATTGCCCAGATCCGGAATTTACTGGCTCAAGGGGCTCGGATTGGCACTGAGCATGCCGATGAGCGTCATTTCCAGACGAGTTCCTGGAGTAGCTGTGCTCCCATCCAAGCGACCCGTGAGACGGAGGTCGTTTCGGCACTGGAAGACTGTATGGCAAACCATGCTGGTGAGTATGTGCGGTTGATTGGAATTGATACCAAAGCCAAGCGGCGGCTGTCTGAAATTATTATTCAGCGTCCCAATGGCAAGCAAGTTGTGCAGGGTGGTGGTAATCGATCGTTTGCCTCCTCGACCCCATCAACCTCTGGATCAGGTGGCTTCAGTTCGAGTAGTCGTCTGAGTCACGATGTCGTGCAGCAGGTGAGCCAGTTGATTGCTCAAGGGTGTCAATTGGGGGTGGAGTATGCCGATGAACGGCGGTTCCGAACCAGCTCCTGGACGAGTGCTCCAGCCATCCAAGCTCGCCGGGAGGCGGATGCGATCGCGGCACTAGAAACGTTCCTGAGTGAACATCCTAATGCCTATGTGCGAGTCGTTGGCATTGATGCGAAAGCCAAGCGGCGGGTGGCTGAAACCGTGATTCAACGTCCTGGGAGTAAGAATGCTGCCAGTGCGGCGAAAGCTCCAGCGAGTTCTACCCCGAGTTATGCGGCTCCTAACTATAGCAATTCTGCAACTAACGGTAGCGCCAGTTCCGCCGGTCGGTTAGATCGGGCAGTGGTTGAGCAAGTGCGTCAGCTTTTAGCTCAAGGCAACCGGATTGGAACAGAGTTTGCCGATGAACGCCGCTATAAGACCAGTTCCTGGCAAAGTGGTGCTACGATTCAATCGACCCGCGAGACGGATGTTCTCAATGCCTTAGAGGCGTTTGTAAATGAGCATCCTGGCGAGTATGTGCGGTTGATTGGAATTGATCCAAAAGCGAAGCGACGGGTGGCTGAACTGATGATTCAGCAGCCGAAGAAGCAAGCAGTTGGTCGCTAATTGTTCGGACAGTTGGGGCGCGAGCGATCGTGCCCTCTGCGTCCAAGGGGGGTTATCCATGTCCTTGCCAACACTGCAACTGCAACCGATCAGTACGTCTCACTACTATGTCAATGGAGAAGTGACGATCCAGGCAGGGGTAGCGATCGCTCCCGGAGTTTTGCTGCAAGCTGATCCAAATAGTCGGATTATTATCAAAACTGGAGCCTGTATTGGTATTGGTGCGATTCTGCACGCCCAAAACGGTGTGTTAGAGGTGGGTGAAGGTGCCAATATTGGGGCAGAAGTTCTACTGATTGGTCAAGTGACGATCGGGGCAAATGCCTGTATCGGGGCGGCAACTACGGTGTTGAATAGTATCGTTGCGTGGGGGCAAATTGTTCCACCCGGTTCACTGATTGGGGATACGAGTCGGAGTCCAGAAGGGGAATTAGCCGCAGAACCCTTGCAGGTCACGGATACCGTCACCTATCCAGAGCCCGCAACTCCTGGGGTAACACCTCCTGCTGCGGAACCGCCGGGGGCGATCGAACCCCTGAATGACTCACAAGCCACCCAAAACCCTGGGATGAATGTTTACGGTCAGGTTTATGTGAACCAGATGTTGGTGAAACTATTTCCGCATCGTCAGTCGCCGAATCCCTCTATACCATCTAGAGATCGTCCAACCACCGACGATCCCTGGGAGGATTAGATCAGCCTTCAGCTAGATGCGATCGGAGAATATTCCTAATGGCTAACAGCGAATTGCGAATAGCGATTAGGATAGGAGTACCGACCGAAGCCAGCGTTTTTAATGAATTTGCATGAGCCGACGAGAAGACTTTACAGATACTGCCCTGGGTTTAGTTTCTGCTCAGAGCTTTCCGGCGATCGTCGGCATTGCCGACCACATGCTGAAATCATCAGGAGTCACCCTGGTAGGCTATGAAAAGATTGGGGGTGGGCACTGTACGGCGATCGTGCGGGGTTCTGTAGCCGATGTTCGGCTGGCGGTACAGGAAGGGGCGGAACGGGCACAGCAATTTGGACAAGAGTTATCCACACTGGTGCTACCGCGACCCATGCCTAATTTGGAAGTGGTGTTACCGATCGGCAATCGGTTGGCACAACTGGCATCAGGTCGGGGACACAGTAAATTAAGTAATCAGGCAGTAGGGTTGCTAGAAACTCGCGGGTTTCCGGCAATGGTAGGGGCTGCTGATGCCATGCTGAAATCAGCAGATGTGGTCTTGGCGGCCTACGAAACGATCGGGGCGGGGCTATGTACGGCGATCGTCCGAGGTACCGTGGCAAATGTGGCGATGGCGTTAGATATTGGCATGGTGGAAGCCGAGCGGATTGGCGAACTGCATGCTGTGATGTTAGTGCCGCGTCCTCTGGAAGATCTGGATCAAACGCTGCCGTTAGCGAGTTGCTGGATTGAGGAACTGCAACCGTTACGCCTGCCTATTGCGGTGAAGGAAACCGAAAAAGAATTGGTGGCTTTGCCTGAACTGAAACAGGAGCGCCAACCATTAGCCATTTCTGAAGCTGAGCCTGAGCGGCTGGAATTGCCAGCTACCTTGCAATCTCTGGCGACTGAGCCACCCCGAGAATTAGCGGACGCGATCGAGATTGAAGTGCCAGATTCCGATCGGTCGATGGCGGCTCGTCCAGAGGGAGAGTCATGATTCGCCGTTAAGCCAGCGTTTCAGGGCAATAGCCTAAGCCCTGCACGAACTGGTTGCGAAATTCTTCCACCTCAACGCGATCGGGACCGCCATGGGAGACGACGGCGACCTGATAACGCTGCATCACATCTACGGGGGATTGTCCAGTTTCCAGGCTCCAAAGCGCCATTTGTACCCGAATGCCTGGCTCGTAGGGAATGCCTAATTCATTCATGAAGGCGCGAAAATTCCCATGATCGTAGGGATCGAGATATTGGTTCATTTTCACTTTGACAATCCAACCATCGATTTGGTGAATTACGGTAATGAAGCGAACCGGAAGTTTGCTATCCAGCAGAAACTCGATCACTCGCAGGGTCAGACTGGTATTGGCGATGTAGTAGAGATAGTCCATAACGGCCCGCCCAATTCGGCAAATACTTACACTTCTATAATTCCTCAGTACAACCCCGGATTAGTAGGGGAAAAGCCCGTGAGTAATGGCGGGATCTTCCCCAATTCATGCGTAAACTAAGTGAAGCTTCGTTGTCATGGAGTGATTAGGTGGCTGATTCAAACAAAACAGCCCGCTCTTTAGCGGGGATTGCCGGGATTGTTGCGATCGCAACGTTAATTAGTAAACTGTTTGGCTTAGTCCGGCAGCAGGCGATCGCGGCAGCCTTTGGGGTCGGTCCCGCCTTTGGCGCGTATAACTTTGCCTATGTCATCCCTGGTTTTTTACTGATTCTCCTGGGTGGCATTAATGGGCCCTTCCATAGTGCGATCGTCAGTGTCCTGGCAAAGCGAGATCGCAAGGAAGTGGCTGCGATCGTGGAAACCATTACCACACTGGTTGTAGGCATTTTGTTGGTGGTGATGGTGGGTTTAATTCTGTTTGCTGAACCCCTGATGCATTTGGTTGCCCCAGGATTATTTATTAGTCCTGAACAAGCGGCGGCTACGGGTATATCTACTGAAACCTGGCAAACGATGCAGCAGACAAAGGATATTGCCATCCAGCAGTTCAAAATTATGGCACCAATGGCGGTGCTGGCAGGCTTGATCGGCATTGGCTTTGGCAGTTTGAATGCTGCCGATCAGTATTGGTTGCCCTCCATTAGTCCGTTGTTTTCCAGCATTACCGTGTTACTGGGGTTGGGCGGATTAGCCTTTTACCTGGGCGATCGCATGATTTTGCCCGAATATGCCGCTCTGGGGGGAGCTGTACTCGCCTGGACAACTCTGGCAGGAGCCTTATTGCAGTGGTTAGTGCAGGTACCTGTGCAATGGCGATCGGGCTTAGGCAAATTGCGACTACGCTTCGATTTCGCTAAACCCGAAGTGCGGGAGGTGCTCAACATCATGGGCCCTGCCACCTTTTCCTCCGGCATGTTGCAAATTAATGTCTGGACAGATTTATTCTTTGCCTCCTTTATCCCTAATGCTGCCGCTGCTGTCTCTGCGATGGGCTATGCCGGATTATTGATTCAAACCCCGTTGGGAATTCTGTCCAATATGATTTTGGTGCCGTTGATGCCGCTGTTTTCCCGGCTGGCAGCGCCAGAACATTGGCCAGAATTAAAACAACGTATTCGGCAGGGGCTGCTGATGACGGCTGTCACGATGCTGCCCCTGAGTGCCCTGATGATTGTCTTGGCGCTGCCCATATCGCGGGTGGTGTATGAGCGGTATGCCTTTAAACTAGAGGACTCCTATCTGACGGCGGCGGTACTGGTGGCGTATGCCGTAGGGATGTTTGTTTACCTGGGGCGAGATGTGCTGGTGCGGGTATTTTATGCCTTAGGCGACGGTGATACCCCGTTCCGAATCAGTGTGGTCAACATTTTCTTAAATGCTCTACTTGATTTTCTGCTGGTAAAACCGTTCGGTGCGCCCGGTCTGGTATTGGCAACGGTAGGTGTGAATTTAGTATCACTGGTAGTAATGTTGTGGATTCTGAATCGTCGCCTGCATGGGCTACCACTACGGGAGTGGGCAGTTCCAGTTTTAGGGTTGACGTTGGGTAGCGCGATCGCGGGAGTCGCCTGTTGGGGAGCCCTGTGGGGGACACAACTTCTGTGGGGCACAGAGGGGTTATTGATTCAACTGGCACAACTAGCGATCGCCAGTGCAGTGGGTTTAGGGGTATTTGCGATCATTGCAGCGCAATTGAAACTGCCAGAAGTGACCTTGTTTGTCGATCGAGTACGGCAGAAGTTGTTCCGGGGGCGGGGGGCTACGTGATTCACTTACTTGTACCCGATAGCCCAAAGATTAAACTCAACGGTAGAGGTTTCAATCCGTTGGAATCCGGCGGTTGCCAAATGTTGTCGTAACGTTTCTGCTGTAAATCCGGTGCGATGCGCCATATAGACATTGCCATCGGCGATCGCATCTCTATACCCGTAGAGGATATCTACCGCCGCGATTGGCACTCCATGCATGGCACAGAGCGGTTCTTCTAAACTGCCCTGGGCTACCTGTGCCGCTACCTGTTGCAGATCGGGCAAAGTAATCAATGCCAAGCCACCGGGTTTTAAGACCCGATAGAACTCGGCGAGTGCTAGAGGTACTTCATGGGCGTATAAATGTTCCAGGTTGTGGGACGAGTAAACCGCCTCAAAGGAGGCATCACGGATCATTGGCATGTGGGTGATCGAACTGACGATATCCGGTTTAACCTGAGGATCGATGTCTAATCGCACCTCCTGCCACTCTGGAGGGCGCAGCGCCACAGGTAACGCCAAAGGATGGTAAACCCCACATCCCACATGCAACACCTGTTTTACCGCCATTCTGGATGGGGTCAATGGCCATTGTAGGCAGGATTGTGGCTGTGTGGCTTGTCCGACGGTGACGTTGGGGAGAAGCTGGTGGTCTGCTGCGGGTGGTCTTGCCGCGATCGTCGTTGCTCCTAGAACCTGGGAGGCTGGCTGGGAGATGTTCTCAGTCCGATGGGTATCCCAACTCAAGAGCATTACTTCTTGCCAGAGCCCGTTATTCGCTACGGTTGACCGCTCTAGCGCTACGGCGGTTTGCGGATAAAGGCTGAGGAAATCCTGGCTGGCCTGTTGCACCAGACTGGAATCAGGTTCTGCCAAAATGATCAGTGCTCGATCGGCCAGAAACGGCTGTACCCGCAATAGCCCCAAGAGTTGCGATCGATAATCGGGTTGGCTGTGAGCGAAATAAAGACCAATCCGGTTCTCTAACCGACTTGCCTGCAAACTGTGTAAGAAAACTTCTAAGCCCTGATCAGAGACTAAAACCTGATCCTGTAGCTCAAATTGACTCAGGTGATCGATGACTGAGGTCGAGAGGTTTTCTTCGGATCGGCTAACGATCGCATACGCCATGCGATCGGGGTGATTGATGAATGCGGCGACTAAATTTGCCCCCGTCGAGCAACCGACCTCACAGTAGACTTCACCGGCTTCCAGGTAGTCGATCGCCGTATGCAGTAATTGCATAATTTCCAGCGTTGTCCTGCCGCCCGTTTGCTCCAAGATATCCTGAAACTGGAGCAATATTGGACTGTCATCCTGTATTGCACCCTGTTGAGCCAGCGTTGGCAGTTGGGCAATCAATCCTGGAATGTCCATAACATCATAAGGTTAGACAACAGCAAAATATTGGTTACTCTGCTGATCTTGCCTGACTCTCAACTATGTGATTAATGATGCTGAACGGGACAGACGGGGCTCGAACCCGCAACTTCCGCCGTGACAGGGCGGTGCTCTAACCAATTGAACTACTGTCCCAGGTATTTGCTTGTTTTGGTGCGTGTCGCTGTGTTTTTGACACGAATTCTATTCTTGCAAGTATTTGCGAATTTGTCAAACATGATTTGGATTTTTCTCAACCGTCCGGGTTGTTGCCTGATTATCAACCGACCTTCGTGAACCGATGTGTAGCCAAAACTCCGGGCAGGCTCACTTTGTGATAAGTTCCAGCCAATGTCGAGGTCTGAATCAACGGGAATGAATATTCGGGATGCCGGGTTAGCGGACTTGCCAGCGATCGTCAACATTTACAATTCCACGATCGCCAGCCGGATGGTGACTGCTGATATAGAGCCAATTTCAGTCGAAAGCCGACTGCCCTGGTTCCAGGCTCATACACCGGAGCGACGACCATTATGGGTACTAGAAATTGACCAGGAGATTGCCGGTTGGCTAGGGTTTCAGTCGTTTTATTCCAGTCGAGCGGCTTACCATGCCACGGTGGAACTGAGTATTTACATCGCCGCAAATTACCGTCGTCAAGGAGTCGGACGGCAGTTGTTACAACAGGCGATCGCCCAAAGTCCCAACCTGGGGATCAAAACCTTAATTGGAGTGATCTTTGCCCATAATCACCCTAGTCTGCGCTTATTTGAGCAATTTGGATTTACCCAATGGGGCTACTTACCGCAAATCGCCGAATTCGCTGAAATTGGTCTGTGTGATGTAGTGATTTTGGGACGCAAAGTTTAGGAGAAATGAAGAAGATGGTGTTGGCAACCGTGAGTCTGCTTCCCCATCTCTCCATTTTCCCCTCGCCCTAATCTACTGAACTACCCAGTCACCCAGTTCACCAATGTCCGAACCGCAAACCCCGTCGCTCCAGTGCTGTTGTAGCCGTTTTCTTTATCTGTCCAGACTGGACCAGCAATGTCTAAATGCGCCCAGGGGGTGTCTTTGACAAACTGCTTCAGAAACAGGGCGGCGGTGATGGCACCACCGGGTCGAGGTCCGGTATTTTTCATATCTGCCACGACTGATTTCATGCCTTCAAAGTATTTCTCTTCCATCGGCATCCGCCAGAGTTTTTCCCCTGCCAGATCTGCCGCTTGATTCAGTTGTTGGGCGATCGCATCGTCGGGACTCCACAACCCAGCAATATCGTCGCCCAAGGCAATCACACAGGCTCCCGTTAAGGTGGCTAAATCGACGATCGCATCTACCCCTAATTTGTCGGCAAACACAAGCGCATCGGCTAAGGTCAGGCGACCCTCAGCATCGGTATTGTTAATCTCGATCGTTTTGCCGTTAGAAGCCGTCAGGATATCACCGGGATGCATGGCATGACCACTGATCATGTTTTCGGTGGCAGCGGAGATGAAGTGAACTTCCATATCAGGTTTCAGTTGGGCGATCGCTTTTGCCGCTCCCAAGGTGGCTCCGGCACCGCCCATATCGGTTTTCATCATTTCGATGCCGCTGCCTGCCCCTTTAATGTTTAGACCACCGGAGTCAAAGGTTAACCCCTTACCGATGATGGCTAACTTACGGCGGGGTGTGCCCTCGGGTTTGTAGGTCAGGTGGATAAATTTGGGAGGGAGATCGGAGGCTTGGGCAACGCCGAGAAATGCGCCCATTCCGAGCCGCTCACACTCTTCCCGTTCCAGAATTTCTAGCTCTAAACCATGATCTTGAGCGATCGCGGTGGCGGTGTCTGCCAGAGTAATGGGAGTGACGATATTGGCTGGGGCGGCGACAAGTTCCCGCGCCAGAATTACCCCTGAACAAATCTGTTTTGCCCGCTCGATCGCGGCTGCCTGGTCGGCAAACCCAAGCAGATCCACCTGTTCTACCTTGCTCACTTTATCCTCGGCATCGGATTTGAAGCGGTTGTCTTGATACAAAGCGAGTTCTACCCCTTCCGCGATCGCTTGGGCACTGAGTGCTGCATTGTGATTCCAGGCTGGCAGGCTGATTCCTAGAGTTTTACATTTCTCTTTCTTGGCTAACCGAGCACTAGCAGCACCTGCCCGTCGCAGACTATCGAGCTTGAAGCTATCTGGTTTGCCCAGTCCGATCACCATAACCTTACGAATGGCACTGCCACTGCCAACTCGGGCGGCGGCAGTGCTGCCTTCTTTCCCTTTGAATTCCACTTCGGCAATCAATTCTTTCAACGTGCCAAATAGTTTTTCATCTAATGCCGCCAGATCTCCGGTTAGCTCGACCTGTTCCTCAAAAAAGCCGATCGCTAATGCATCTCCAGACCAGTCCAGGTAGGCGGTATCCGTTACTCGCAAATCCATTCAGGCTGTCCTCAAAATTCCTGTGTCCTGACTTCCAGTATTGATCAAAACGATAGATGGCGTGTGGAGCAGGGGGAGATGAATCGATGGGAATGCGTTCTGACATAAAGCCAGGTTGAAACGCTGGTTCAAGATTATTTACTCAGAACGAATAAATCCTGAGGTTGTTATCTCTAGTTAAATAAATTTATCTACTCAAAAATATTAAGCAGGGCTAAAGTCAGGCAAACTGTATCCTGCTTCCCTCTCCAGGTTGGCTGAAAAATGTTAAAACGGTTTGAGGTTCTTCCGTTGGATAGAGGGCGATGCAGCAACAACGTCAGAAACAAACTTATCGCTTCATCAAACTTGGATTAGTGACGGTGTTGATTGGTGGGGTATCCGCTGGAGCCTTAAACCGTTGGCAGCGTCCTGAAGAGCAAACTCAACCTACGTTTGAGCTTCCTCAGCCGGATCAGGTTCAGGTGCGGCAAATCAATGCCTTGAAATCTTTACCGCCGACGCAACGGACTGAAAAGTTGCAGGCGATCGCGCAACAAAAACCAAAAGCCTCGATAGACCAAAACCGCGCCCGTTATCTTCTGGCTAGCGATCTGCTCCAACAACAACAGCCACAGCAAGCCCTGAAACAGCTGGATGGCTTAGAAGCTGATTACCCAATGCTGGCTCCCTATGTGTTGCGGCAACGGGCACAGGCCTATACCCAGAAGGGAGAGCAAGCGCAAGCCCAGACCACCTGGAAAGCCTTATTAGAGCAGCATCCTCAAGCCCCGGTCACTGCCGAAGCGTTGTATGCGTTAGGTCGGAATGAACCGAAGTATTGGGATCAGGCGATCGCGCAATTTCCTGCCCACCCTCGGACGATCGAGATTGTCCAACAGCGACTCAAACAGAATCCCAAGCAACCCCAACTATTATTACTCGTAGCAAAGCATGGGCTGCATGTAGATAACTATGTCAGCATTCTAAATCGGTTATCCGAGGACTATGCCAGCCAACTGACTCCGGCAGACTGGGAGGCGATCGCCTTTGGCTACTGGGAGAAACAGGCGTATGGTAAAGCTGGTCTGGCGTATGCCCGGGCACCGTTTACTCCCCGCAACGCCTATCGGATTGGTCGGGGGCTACAACTGGGAGAAAAACCAGGGGCAGTGGATGCCTACAAACGGCTGGTGAATGCGTTCCCGGATGCCAGCGAAACCTCTTTGGGGTTACTGCGGCTGTCTCGCTTGACCAGTGCGCCGGAAGCGATCGGCTATCTGGATCAAATGATCAATCGCTTTCCCGATCGGGCGGGGGAGGCGTTGCTAGAAAAATCGAAATTACTGGATCAGTTAAATAGTCGAGAATCCGCTGCCCAAATCCGCCAACTGCTGTTATCCCAGCATGGCAATTCCGATGCTGCTGCCGAATTGCGCTGGACATTGGCTCGGGAACGCGCCGCCGCCAAGGATATTCAGACCGCTTGGAAATGGGCAGCCCCGATCCTGACCAATAATCCTACGAGTGAACAGGCTCCAGAAGCCGGATTCTGGGTGGGCAAGTGGGCAAACGAACTGGGGAAACCGGAGGATGCTAAACAAGCCTTTGAGTATGTGCTGACACGGTATCCATCGTCCTACTACGCGTGGCGATCGGCTTCGATGTTGGGCTGGGAGGTCGGTGACTTTACCAGTGTGCGCCAGTTGCAACCGGAAGTGATTCGTCCTGCGGCTCGTCCGGAGTTACCCGTGGGGTCGGAAACCTTGCGGGAACTGTATCAACTGGGTCAAGACCAGGATGCCTGGACGCTATGGCAAACGGAATTTCAGACTCAGATGGAACCGACGGTTGCCCAGCAATTCACGGATGGTGTCCTGCGGCTCGGGGTCGGTGACTACCTGGATGGCATCTTCATGGTGTCGTACTTGAGCGAACGGGAAAAACCAGAGGAGAAAACTCAATATCAGGAGTTACAGCAGCAAGTTAGCTATTGGCAGGCGTTGTATCCGTTCCCCTATCTAGAGTCGATCGAAAATTGGTCGCAGGAACGACAGTTAAATCCCCTTTTAGTGACCGCCTTAATTCGGCAAGAATCGCGGTTTATGCCCGGAATTCGATCGTCGGTAGGGGCAACTGGTTTGATGCAGGTGATGCCGGATACGGCGATGTGGGTGGCGGAAAAGATCCAGTTGAAGCAATACCAACTGAATGATCCCGATGACAACATTAAGCTGGGCACCTGGTATCTGGATTACACCCATGCCGAATATGCTGGTAACTCTATGCTGGCGGTTGCCAGTTACAATGCTGGACCCGGTGCTGTTGCGGGTTGGGTGACGAAGAAAGGCATTGCTGATCCAGATGAATTTGTGGAAGCGATTCCCTATAACGAAACGCGGGGTTATGTGAAATCCGTGTTTGAAAACTACTGGAACTATCTGCGGCTATATAACCCAACGATTTCCCAGAAATTAGCTCAGGTGTCTGCCCAACATCCGAAACCTGTTCAGTGAGGTCAGGGAGAAATTCTTCTAGGATAAAAGGGTTCAGGTTAATAGCATGGTGAAAGCATGACTGCCAGCGATATCACCGCGATCGCGCCCCAAACTCCCACCTCTTCTGCTCCTGCGGAACCGATTTATCCGGCGAGTGATGGTGAACCTGTGGCGGAGACCTACGATCATCTGTATGCCCTGCTGACCACCTTAGAGGTGTTAAGACAATATCTGAAAGGGCAACGCGCTACTGTTCTGGCGAACCAATTTCTCTACTATGCTCAAGGGTTGCCGAAGTTGCGGGTGGCTCCCGATGTCATGGTCATTTTTGACGTGGAGCCAGGTGGTTGGGACAGCTACAAAATTTGGGAAGAGGGGCAGGTTCCTCGCGTCATTTTTGAGTTTACGTCTCAAAGCACTCGCTTACACGACATCAGCTTTAAAAAAGAACTGTATGCCCAACTGGAGGTGCAGGAATATTGGTTGTTTGACCCCAAAGGCGAATGGTTAGAGAACCAATTGCAAGGCTATTACTTACCAAAAACGAGCTAAAGCCCCTGAGTTCAGGCATGGGGATGTAAGCGATTCGCGGCTTTAGCCGCCTAATGTAAGTAACAAAGCGGCTTCTGTGGCTTTCCCGGATTAGATAGCTCACTGCTGTATAATGAAGCATGAGCAAATTCAAGTCAAACCATAACGTTGTTTATTCCTGCAAATATCACGTTGTCTGGTGCCCTAAGTATCGACGCAAAGTTTTAGTCAATGGGGTAGAGGTTCGGCTTAAAGAACTGCTTCAAGAGATTTGTGCCGAATTCACGTCAGAGTTGATTGAAATGGAGGTAATGCCTGATCACGTTCATTTATTGGTTGAGGTAAACCCACAATTCGGGATTGCTAAGCTGATTCGATACCTGAAAGGTAGAACATCACGCATTTTAAGACAGGAATTTCCTTGGTTAAAATCTCGACTACCTACACTGTGGACTAATAGCTATTTCGTCTCGACTGTTGGCGGTGCGCCCATTTCAGTCATTAAGCAGTACATCGAAAATCAAAAAAATGTCTAGCTTTGGATGCCAGCAAATTCTAATTAGTTCAGACTCAGAGCTTCGAGCAATTCTTGAGTTTATTTGTGGTGAGTCGGCAAAACTGAGTAACTGTGGCAACTATCTATCCCGACAGTTGTATTTCAAGACTGGTAAGGCTCCCAGTAAGTTTGACTTGCATCGTGAAATGAGTCGCAATCCTCACTTTCAGGCGTTGCACTCCCAGGTCGCACAACAATGTCTGACCACTGTTGCAGAGTCCTTTAAGTCTTTCTTTGGACTACTGAAAGTTGTCAAAAATGGCAAGGTAGACCAAAGGCCAAAATTGCCGGGATACCGGAAAGGTGGGTTGAACTTAGTCACGTTCCCTGGTCAAGCAGTCAAATTGAAGTCTGAAGGGTTGCGTTTTCCGCTTGGCAGTAAAGTTAAAGCGTGGTTTGGAATAGATGCGTTCTATCTGCCAATGCCATCCAACCTTGAATACAAATCAATTCGGGAATATCGAATCCTCCCTCGCAATGGGCAGTTCTATTTAGAACTCGTCTACAAGCTACCTACAGTGGAAGCTGAGGTTGATTTTGACAAGGTGTTAGGCATTGACCCAGGGCTGGATAACTGGCTAACCTGCGTCTCTAATATTGGGACAAGCTTCATTGTTGATGGGCTGCACTTAAAAAGCTTGAACCAGTGGTACAACAAACGAGTATCTGTCCTGAAAGAAAATCAGCCCCAAGGCTTTTGGAGTCAGCAATTAGCTGGCATCACAGAAAAACGGAATCGACAAATCAGGGATGCTGTAAATAAAGCGGCTCGACTCGTTTTGAATCATTGTTTGGAACATGGAATTGGCACAGTTGTTTTTGGCTGGAATAAGGGACAACGGCAAGAAATAAACCTTGGCAGCAAAACTAATCAGAAGTTTGTCCAGATTCCAACGGGCAGGCTGAAAGATAGGATTGCTCAACTTTGCCAGCAATACGGTCTGAAGTTTGTTGAGACAGAGGAGAGCTACACTAGCAAGGCAAGTTTTCTGGATTCGGATGAGCTACCTACATTTGGCGAAAAACCCGAAGGGTGGCAAGAATCAGGGAAGCGTGTCCAGCGTGGTTTATATTGTTCTGCTGATGGCACAAAAATAAATGCTGACTGCAATGGAGCAGGCAACATTCTTAGAAAAGTAGCGGCAAAACTCAGACTAGATCTGAGTGGAGTCAGTAGGGGTGCTTTGATTGCGCCTTTGAGAATCCGTTTGTGGGTTGCTCAAGAATCCCCGTCCCTTTAGGGCTGGGGAGTATCAAAAGGTGAAACCTATATTCCAGCGTTAGAATGCCGCAGTGCAGCGTTGCAGTTGCGCTTAGAGGTAGACGGTAAACTGCTAATGTTTTACCGAGAGGATACTGGGGAAAAATTACTGCTACCCGATGAGTTGGCAGAAACGTTACAAGTAGAAATCCAGCGACGGATAGCGGCTGAGGCTGAGGCAGAACAGGAACGGCAACGAGCGGAACAGGAACAGCAACGATCGCAGGAACTAGAAGCCCTACTAGCCCGGTATCAAGCGCAATTTGGTGAGCTACCCGACGCAGAGTAAGGGACTCATTTAAGTCTCCAGGCTAAACGACTCTGGATCTACATCCCAGTTCGCCCAACGGATAGCATCCTTGGCACTGGTTAAATCTGGCGGAACCCGGAGGACATGAATGGCGGCGGTGCTGGGGCAGGTCATTTTTAATAAATGAATCGGTTCAATATCAGCATCGGCATCAATTTTGAGTAAGGTATATTCGCGCCAAGAGTCGAGGGCGATCGCCTGAAGTTCCTGACAAATTCGCCCATAGCCAATGCCTTGAATTAAGACGCGACGCAGTTCGGCATTAGGTTCTTCTAGTAACCAGGTGGACTGCCATTGATGGGGATGAATACTGCCATAGTTGGCTGGAAGGATCGTGCCATGATGGGCATAGACTTGGAAGCCATCTCGGTACTCGATCGCCGCCTCTCCCTCACCATGCAAGTGCTGTTCTGGATCTAAAGATAGGTGATTGGGACGATCGCAAACCACACAAACATCGGCAAACGGCATGATCCAACCACAGGTTTCAAATAACTGATTGAGACAGTTAAGTCCCTGGGTGGCTTCAGGCGATAGAGTGCTGCCTAACTCAGTGGTGAGGTACTCCAAACTGCTAATCAGTTGCATTAGAACCCCAGAGGTGATCGCTATCTTGGTGCAGTAAGCGACGAACTGTAACCAGGCTTTGGGGTCTTGCTGGTCATAGGATTGATGAATTTGTCGTCGTTGGGCGAATTGCAGGTCTGCCTCGGGTCGGAATTGCATTTGCTCCAGCACATAGTTCCAGAGGGCTGGACTGAGGGAAGCGGGTTGAATCCGCTGTTCTAACTGGAGATCCATCTGAGGTAACAAATGCGATCGCGCAAATAACTCGTTCATACCTGCCCAGGGACTACTGCACACGATCACCGTTGGTTCTTTGCAATCGCATAAGGCATACAAGGCTTTGACGGCTGCGATCGCCGTATCGGCTTGAATCGGCTGGGTAGACAGAGTTTGCCAACGTTCGATCAACTGATCTGACACACCTAACGTTGGCAGGGGATTGTTAGGGCAATTCAGGATGGTTAAATTTGACAGCGATCGCAAAGGACTGAGATCCCGAATCTGATTGTAATAACAGTTGAGATTAGCGAGGTTGTGAAGATCTGCTAGTGGGCTTAAGTCCCTGATCTGGTTGTAACCCAGGTTAAGAATGGTGAGCTGGTTGAGCGATCGTAGAGGACTGAGATCGGTAATGGCATTGCTGCTGAGATCTAACCGCACCAGCTTAGTGAGGAATTCCAGGGGTGTTAAATCTGATAACTGACTTTCAGGGACAGACAACCACGTTAAGTTGGTCAGATGTTGCAATGGGCTGAAATCGGCAATCTGATTTTTACCTAAGTCGAGCCGACTGAGATTGATTAAGGGTTGTAGAGGACTGAGATCGGTAACAGGTGTGTGGTAAAGGTTGAGATAAGTCAGATTGGTCAGCGATCGCAATGGACTTAAATCCTGTACCTGAGTGTGATTTAAAGTCAACTGAGTCAGCCGGGTCAGAGCCGCAAGGGGCGTAATGTCAGTTAGGTGGTTACATTCCAGTTTCAGTGATGTCAGGTTTGGGCAGGCGACTAACTCTTCCAAATGCTCAATCTGCTGACACCGGATCATCAGATGAGTCAGGTTAGGCAGGGTCTTTAACGGAGTGACATCAACGATATCAAAGTCCAAACTAACGTTGGTATGCCCTGCAAGTTGGCGTTCGGCTTCATGGCAATCCGGTTTGCCTGCTCGTTTCAATAATGCCTGCACTGTATTCTGTGCCGCTGCCGAAAGTTCGTCGCAGTGGTGACACCAGTCGGCAAAGGTGGTTAACCGGGGTATCTGGCTCGATCGCAATTCAGACATGGTTTACCAGAAGACTACAGAACTCTCTGCCTATTCTCGCCTATTGCTTCTCTATCTCCTGTATCATTCTTGCAATCCCTTGCGTTCTATCAGCCAATAGGTTTGCATTTCCCCTTTTCCCTTGACATCGATCGTGCCCCGTTCTGCCAGGTCATAGCGTTTTTTCAACCGCTCTTGCACAGCACTGGTCACTTGAATTCGCCCAGGTTCCCCTTGGGATTCCATCCGACTGGCAATATTAACTGTATCGCCCCACAGATCGTAAATAAATTTACGAGTACCAATAATTCCAGCGACGACTGGCCCCGTATGAATGCCAATCCTGAGGCTGATCGGTTGCTGATCTGGCGTTTTGAATTGCGTAATCGCTTGCTGCATATCCAGTGCCATATCCGCGATCGCCCAAACGTGATCAGGACGAGGTTTCGGTAGCCCGCCTACCACCATATAGGCATCGCCAATAGTTTTGATCTTTTCGAGTCTGTGGTGATCGGCAAGGGTGTCAAAGGTAGAAAAAATCTGGTTTAGGAGTTCGACGAGTTCTACAGGCGAGATGTGGGACGACAAGCCGGTGAAGTTGGCAATGTCGGCAAACAAAACGGTGGCTTCGGCAAAGCTATCCGCGATCGTGGTGGGTCGGCGTTTCAAGCGTTCGGCGATCGGTTGCGGCAGCACATTCAGCAGGAGGCGTTCGGCAACCTGGCGTTGTTGGCGGAGTTCGGCTTCGGTGGACTTGCGATCGCTAATATCGCGCACACTGCCTTCGTAGTAGGCTACTTTGCCATCTGGGGTTTTGATGGTACGAACATTTTCGGAAACCCAGATGGTAGTACCATCCTGGCGGTAGACTTCCGACTCAAATCCGGTAACGGAGTCAAACCGTCTTAGATAAGCTAATAGTTCATCTCGGCGACGGGGTTGGACATAAATTTGTGCGCCAATATCTGTGATTTTGGCAATTAACTCTTCCGGCGATGCATACCCGTACAGTTCCGCGAGAGTCGGATTGACATTAAGATATCGCCCGTCTGGGGTACTTTGAAAAATGCCTTCAGCCGCATTTTCAAAAATACTGCGATATTTCGCTTCCGCCTCTTGGAGTTCCGCTGTGCGTTGAGCCACCCGACGTTCTAACTCATCGGCTTGCTCCTTCAATTGCCGTTGCGATTCCCGTAGGGCTTCTTCTGCTTGTTTGCGATCGCTAATGTCATATAACGTAGTCAATAAGGTATGTTCACCCCCTAACACCAAAGGTTGCACAGACGCACATACCCAAAAAGCATCGCCATTGACTCGTTTTGCCTGGAGTTCGTAGTTCCGGACGATTCCCTCCGTTGCCAACAGTGCTTGCAGCCGATCGGCATCCGTTGGATGAACAAAAAACTCCGACAGTTTGCGATTTTTCAGTTGTTGAATTTCGATGCCTAATTGTTGGCTGGAAAATGTATTGGCATAGGTAATTGCCCCATCCGATCGTTGGGTCAAGATCATCAAAATCGGGGTGGATTCGGAAAGCGCCCGAAACAGTTCCTCGCTCTGGCGCATGGTTTCGACAGCCTGGGTATAAAGCTGATATTCCATCATGTCGCCATGCTCGGTCGTCGCCTGCAACATGATTTCTAGATCGGCTTTATCGCGGGAAACGGTTTCTAAAATCTCTTGCAGTGTTGCCTGAGCCAGTTTCCGTTCAGCAATTTCGGCTTGCAGTTGTTGGTTGGCTCGATGCAGTTCTGCCTCTACCATATCGCCATGTTCGGCGGTCGTTTGCAACGAAATTTCTAAATCATGATTGCGTTGCCGCAACCAATCCACCTCCTGACACAGACGGTTAATTTCTGCCAGCAGGGAGTCTGGGTCACGGTGGATTGACTGTGCCTCTGCCATGAGTGGGGTTACACAAATTCTAGGGTTAAGCTGGGCATCAAACGCTGCAAGTTTTTAAGGGATTTTGTCTGCCAGAGAATTTTGTCGGAGCCTTGAAAGGTCAGTTTGACATCCCCTTTTTCGCGCACCTTAACGACAAACATGGATAACATGCTAATTCCAGAACTATTGAGAAATTCTAGTTCTCGTAGATTAATGGTAAACTCCGGGGTTTCTTCTACTGCCTTGAGCAGAATATCCATCACGGGCTGATATTCTTCCATGCCATCTAAGCGGAGAAACCCCTGCAAGAAAACGGTGGCAGATGCCGGATCGTGGTGAATACAGTAATCGTCGGTTTTAATTTCCAAAGCTAGCAACTCCCAACTCGCTGACTCGATTCTTTTAAAGTGGGGCGATCGTGATGGCACAAACCCGCGATCGCTCACACATCCAAATACGCTAAAACATTAACTCGAAAAGTATCTGGGGTAGATTCTAACGACTCAAATTTCCAGCCAAATCTTGCCGAGTAGTCGTTCATCATCGTGAGGATTCCCATACTGGAACCGCCGCCGCCCATGGCTGTCTTTTCTAGCTGTTGCATATAAAACTCATCAATATCAGAGTTGAGAAGTTCCTGGATAAACTGTTGGTATTGCGCCACTCTGGAGTGCTCTGCATAGTTAATCGCATGGAAAATGATCTGACGTTCGTACAGGTATAACGAAATACTGATCGGCAGGTTTCCTGTCTCCTGGTTATATTTCACGGCATTTTCCAGCAGTTCGTTAGCGATATAGCTAACCGCCGCTTTAACCGTGTCCTGCCGATTAATTTTACTATCCGGGACTTCATCACCAGGGAAAAATGCGGCAAAGTAATCTCCTAAGAAGTCAGCCGACAGTCCATAGTTACCCCACCGTCGCCGTCGCGGAGCGGAACTGGGAGAAAAATGCAGCGTTAAATATTCGTCGCTGGCAGGAATCGTTTCAGTGAATTCTCCAAATGTCTGAATGGTACTGGTTTGATTCATAAACACCTTGACAAGATAAGGAGATCAAGTGTAAGGAACATACAACGCCAGCGTTAAGCGATCGCGATCGCGAGACAAGTTCCCTATACAGTTCTAATTTCTAATATTCCCAGGCTAATCCGTAAAAAATAGCAAATGTAGAAATAAGGTCGATCGCCCTAGCCAGAAATGATGCGATTTCTTCCTTGCTGCTTGGCGATATACAAGAGATGATCCGCCATATCAAGTAAGGTTTTAGCCGGTCGATCAGGGGTCGGCAAGATACTACTTACCCCCATACTCAATGTCACCTGTGAATGGCTAGCGGACTGGGCAGGTGAGATCTGAAGCTGTTGAATGGCGGTTTGAATCTGTTCTGCTACCACGATCGCCCCAGCCAGATCAGTTTGGGGCAAAATCGCCACAAATTCTTCGCCGCCATAGCGGGCAGCCAGATCACTGGGACGTTTGAGGCTGCGGGCAATCACTTGCGCCACGAGTTTGAGACAATCATCTCCAGCAAGATGCCCGTAGGTATCGTTATAGCGCTTGAAGTGATCAATATCACACAGGACGATCGCTAAAGGCTGGCGATCGCGGATCATTTGTTTCCACTGTTGCTCCAGGTATTCATCGAAGCGACGGCGATTGGCGATCTGAGTTAACCCGTCGATCGTGGCGAGGTGACGTTCCTCCCGCCATTTCTGATCCCACTGGGCATCCATGACATCCCCATGTTCCATGATGGTCTGGATAATAATTTCCAGATCATCACTGCGTTTGGATACCGCTTCTAGGAGCAGTTTTAGATTAGCTTCCGCCCGAATCCGTTCAGCGACTTCTAGCTTTAATTTTTGATTGGCAATCTGCAACTCTGCCTCAATCAGATCCCCATGCTCCGCAGTAGTAGACAGAGCAATTTGCAAATCCTGGTTTAAACGATCCAGTTGCTCAACTCGTTGCCGCAAGTGTTGAATTTCTGCCAGCAGTTGGGCTGTCTGGCTCTCCTCAGTCGGCGGGTGTTTGGTCATGCGATCAGGTAGGTGCTTGAGGTAGGTAAGAGCAGCAAAGAGGGGATAGGGGCGGCTCTATATATGAAGCGGTGCATCTTATCTACTGAGCATGATGGATTGAGGTATGGAATGGGCAACCTACTCTGATCGTATATTGATTTTCCCCTAACTTCTGTACTCCAAATGTAATGTCATTAAAGTTTTAATTTTTTGATAGAAAACTTGTGGCAAGTCACTGTTGTTTCAACACTAGTAGTGTAATATCATCAAAAACTTTCTGGTCACCGATATACTGCATCAGATCATGAATCAATGCCTGACGAATCTCACTGGCAGAACGATGACAATTTTGCTGTAACACTTGATGCATTCGCTCTAAACCGTATTGAGCCTTTTGATCATTCATTGCCTCTGTAATCCCATCGGTATAAAGGACGGCAATATCACCCGGTTTTAACTCTACCTTTGCCTCAGCAACGAAGGGCGTAATATCCTGTTCTAACCCTAATGGAAATCCTAAATCTAGGGTATCAATCTGCTCTAGTTTGCCATCCTGCCGGATAATAATTAGTTCCTCATGTTGTCCGGTTAACCGTAAAACTCCAGCTTCATATTCCAGAACAGCCAGGGTCATATTTTTGCGCGATCGCATCCGGCGGGTATTGTCATAAATAATCCGATTTACGGCATTTAAAAACTTAGCTGGATCGGTTTCACCATTGGCTAATAAGGTGCGAACAGCCGTTTGAGCCATAATCATCACGACTCCACTTTCTAAGCCGTGTCCAGTTACATCACCAATACTAATTTTGACTTTGCCATCATGCTGCATCACATCATAATAGTCCCCCCCGATTTCAGTCGCTGGTTCCATAAAACCTGCAATATCTAAACCCGCAACTTCTTTTAATTCGGCTTCGGAGGGCAGCAACATTTGTTGTAACCGCCGCGTCACATCTAGCTCAGCACTCATACGGAAATTTTCATTTTTTAAGCGCTGATTTAACTGAGAAACTTCCTGGTTTGCCTCGACTAAGGCGGCAGCTACATGGTTAAACGATGTCACCACTTCAGCTAATTCATCTTTGCTTTGAAGGGTGACACTGTCAGTCATTGTGCCTGCAACCATGCGTTTAGAAGCCGCACTTAAACTCCGAACGGTATCCATTACACCTTGATAAAAACCGATGAACAGATACATGACGATCGCCAGAATCACTAAAACAAATCCTGTTAAGCCAACTTGTTTCTGGAAGAAGCCATTAATCCGACGCTGCAACAGGAAATCAAGCTGATCGATCGTCGTATGCCATAGCCCAAATGTTTGTTGCAGGCTTTGATTGGCGGTTTGGAAATATACTGAAGGAGTTGGCGGCTCGTTGGCGTTAACTAATTGGTTAATTAAGTTAGCTAAATTATTCGTGCTTTGGGTTAACTCCTGTAAGGGTTCCGCTAATGCTGGTCGTAAGTTTCCAGCAGGATTATGATTAAATCCGACAGCCATCTTTTGCGTTAGTTCATTACTCTGTTGCTTGAGTGTTTCGGCTAAGACAATTAGTTGCGATCGCTCGATCGAGGTGAGTTTTTGATTAGAATTAATTTGTTGACTAATGAACCGGATGTCCGACAGAGTTTGCTGCATTTTTGGTAATCTGAGTAATGTAGCATCCATCAGATAGTAGGTATCGAGATCTGGGTCAAGAATTAAATTAGATTGGTCGCCAATCTGTAACCTTAAATATTCCAGTTGCCGCATTAGTTGTTTATAATCAGCGGCTCTAGCTTCAGAGCTGGATTGATGATTTGGCTCACGCAAAGTTTGCCAGCTTTCTCTTAATGCTTGAAATCGATCGGTAGATAAAAGTGTGCTGCCCAGTTCCTGTTCTACTTGTTGAATTGCAGTAAAATCCTGTTCAATTTTTGTTTGGAGTTGGGTAATTTCCGGCGATTGCGGCTCGGAATGACTGGAGTGATCAATTAATAATTGATATTCGGGTAAATGTTCACTTAATTGGTGCAATGGTCGCAGGTAAGAGTTACCCAGCATCTCCTTATGGGCAAAATCAACCCGATCCTGGACTTCTGACAGCAATAAATACATCACCAGGCTGAGTGGAATAAAAAAGATGCAACTAATCAGAGCAAACTTTTGCGGATACTTCAGTTGATTCATCAGGTACATAGCTGGTTTAAACAACTGGGTGAACTTGCTCATAAATCCTATAGAAATTCGTTGCTCATGCAAGACAATAAATCCCAACCTGTTCAACTCATGGGTTGGCTGATCGCGGTTGGTTGTTGATCCTGGTGGTGCAATCTCTATTCAATCAGCGGCGATCGAAACAAAGCAGGTTGTATTGTCTGCCTGTGCTGACATCAGGAAGGTAACCGTCATCCTTAACGGCATCCTGGTTTAGAGTGCCCTCAATTTTGTAGTGACTACCAAATTTTATGGCAGTTGAAATACTGTATTTGGAGAATTATTGTAATCATCACCCAGGCTAACTGAATCTGGCTATTACACGATTACAACGGTTTTAGGGGTGCTACCGGATAACCCTGGATTTAACTTTATCCGTATGAATCAGTGCTGCTAACAGAGGTTCTATCAGCAGAAGCCCGCCTCTATCGGTACTCTTAACTGTATATAGCAATCCTATTGGAATTGTGAGAGATTTTTTGCAGAACAACCCACTCACAACGCTTTCCCTAGCTCATAAATGATTTAAGAGGGTGTTTGAAAAGTCAAAATTGTTACCTGAACTGCCCCCCTAGCCCCCCAATTCTGGGGGGAACCGGATTCAAAGTCCCCCAGAATTAGGGGCTTAAAGCCCTACGGGTATACCAGAAAAGCGGGCAAGTGTAATCACTTTGATACTTTTAAAATATCCTCTAAGACGGGCTGTATATAGGAGGTAAGAATGGTCAGTGAAGGGCTAGTCAACTACAGAGCGCCAGCCTTCTGGTTCATACTCTCGCTGGATCCGAACTGTCCAAGTCCCTTGAGGGATAACGATCGGCTGGTGTTCTTCGTGGGTTAAGGTGGCTGTTGCAGATAACACCTTTAGATACAACGTGCCATCCCGTTCATATAACTCGGCATTGCCTGCACTAATCTGATGCCTGTGCCCGGTGACCTCTCCTTCTGCCAGGGTTAAATGCGGCAGCGGCGCGTTCCCGGTCTCTATACCTAACTGGGCTACTGGTAGCAGAATCACATCACCTTGGCGCATCGGTTGCATGAGTATTTCTCCTGCTGCTCACATATAGGGCAATTTTAAATTTATTCTACTGGCTTTCTTAGGTACGCATCGTCCTGTTCGATCGATCGCGCTCAACTCTCAATGGGATTGCTATACACTGAACAGAGTAGTAAGTATCAGGTGGTGAAACCCTTGCTGGACGAACAAGCGAAAAAAACCATACTGCGCAAAATTCCTCATGGGCTTTACATTTGTGGAGTCAAAGACGGGGAAGAGGTGAATGGCTTTACCGCAAGTTGGGTAATGCAAGCGTCGTTTACCCCTCCCCTGGTTGTGAACTGCGTCAAGCAGGACTCCAAATCCCATGCCATGATCCAAGCCAGTGGAGTGTTTGCCCTCAGCTTTTTAGAGGAAGGTCAAAAAGAACTAGCTCAAAAGTTCTTTAAGCCGCAACGCCGAGTTGGTAATAAGTTTGAGGATGTTGAGTTTTACGTGGGTGAAACGGGCTGCCCGATTATTTCAGATACGCTGGGTTATGTGGAATGCCGGGTAGTTGGCTCGGTTCCGCAGGGAGATCACACCGTCTTTGTCGGCGAAGTGATTGCGGCAGGGGTACATCGAGACGGGAATCCGCTCCTGTTGGAATCTACGGGTTGGCAATATGGAGGCTAAGCGACGATGCCATTGATTAAAGTGCAGACCTCGATCGCCCAACCAGAACAGGCTCAGGTAGAAACGCTGCTCAAAAACTTATCGGCTAGTCTAGCGAAGCATACGGGTAAACCAGAATCCTACGTGATGACGGCTTTTGAACCAGGGGTCAGCATGACTTTTGCCGGAACGTTTGATCCTGTGTGCTATGTCGAAGTCAAAAGTGTGGGGAGTATGAGTCCGACCCAAACGCAAGCCATGAGCCAGGACTTTTGCCAGCAGATTAGTGCCGCGATCGCAGTGCCAACGAATCGGATTTATATCGAATTTGCTGACGCGAAAGGGGCAATGTGGGGCTGGAACGGCTCAACCTTTGGTTAATCGCTATCCTGCAAATTGAAGTAACACCCGGCGATCGTCTGTGATTTAAGGCGATCGCCGGGTGTCGTCTTTGGGCTTTCTCCGGAAAGGTCGCCAATGATCCTGTTTCTATGACATAGATGCAGTCAGCCGCCTAATTTTGGCTGTCCCAGAACTACCCAAATCCCCTACCCATCAAGACTTTGAGCGAAGCTTATAGGTTAATAATGCATAAAGTGTGAATGTTTGATCATAAAGACTATAGGGAATGCTGTACCTGAGACTTGATTAAATTTTTGTGCCTAATGCAGCTTTTGACAGCATTATTAGTCAGACACAGCATAATCAGACCAATTAGTTTCATTGCCTGTGGTATGGGCATCTTGCCTGCTTAGGTCAGATTGCCACCCGTACTTTACTCAGTTTGCTGACCTAGATCCCTTCACTTGCTCTCCGAGGAATATAAAAATGGCTGGAAAGAAATTTCTACTTCCGATCGTTGGTGCTGCTGTCATTGCTGCCGGTGGTGTTGCCGCTTACTTATATCTCAAAAGTCCCTCTAAAGATATTGGCAATCCTCTGGCCAGTGCAGAAGTGGTGCCAGATAAAGCCTACATGGCAGCCTTCATTTCAACGAATGAAAACTCCTGGGCAAAACTGAGACAATTCGGTACACCGGAAGCCCAAAAGTTAGTCAATCAAGGGCTACAAGATCTGCAAAAAGAGATGTTGCAGGAGTCCAAACTGGATTACGAAAAAGATTTGAAACCCTGGATTGGCAATGTCATGATTGCTGTGCTTCCAGAAGATCCTCAGACCAAAAATGATGAGCCAGATGCGCTGATTGTGGTTGGGATTAAAGATAAAGTCGCTGCCCTGAACTTTGCTAAGAAAATGGAAAGTCAGGGGGGGGTAAAAAGCACCAAGAGTGATTATAAAGGTGTAGAAATCACGCAATTTACCAGTGCTGAAAAAGGCTCCCCCACCTATGCGGCGGTGCTACAGGATTTCCTGGTGATGGCGGGGGAAAAGCGGCTTGTTGAAAAGGCGATCGACACCTCTAAAGGTGGACCGTCTCTAGCCTCCAAGCCAGACGCCAAAGCAGCGTTGACAAAAAATATTGGGGTACAAAATCCCGTCGCGACCCTGTACTTGCTGGACTATGGCAATGCCATTCAAGAGTTGATAGCAAATAATCCCGAAGCTGGACAGTTGCCGCCTGCCACCTTAGAGCAAGTCAAGCAGGTGAAGTCTGTAGTAGCTGGTGTAGGTATTGATGATAGTGGAATTCGCTTGAAAGCGTTGGCGAATCTGAATCAGAATGCGAAAACCATTACCTATAAACCGGCTCCCGGTACGGTGGTATCCCTGTTTCCGACCGAAACCTTTGCCTTGGTGAGTGGGGCAGGCATTAGTCAGGTATGGTCGCAGGCAACCGAGCAAATCAATGCAACCCCCGAAGGTAAGCAAGTCCTGGATCAAATGCGGATGGGGGCTGGTATGGTCAATCTGGATTTGGATAAGGATGTCTTTGGCTGGATGGATGGTGAGTTCGGGATTGGCATGGTTCCCTCAAATCAGGGGCTACTGGCACAGGTTGGCTTTGGTGGAGTCATGATGTTTGACACCAGCGATCGCAAGACCGCCGAAAACACCTTTAAAAAGCTCGATGAGTTGGTGCAAGCCCAAGGGGTAACTGTGGGGCAACGCGATGTGCAGGGTAAGTCGGTGACGGAATGGACTGCCCCTGGAGCAGGAGCCTTAGTCGGACATGGTTGGTTGGATAACGATACGGTATTTGTGGCGATCGGCGGTGCTCTAGTAGACATGGTGGCAAACAAACCCAGTCAAGCTCTGGATAGTAGTGATAGCTTCAAGACCGTCACTGGTTCTCTACCCAAACAAAATCTCGGTTACTTCTACCTGGATATGGATAGAACCATGAATCTGATGAAGGGCACAGTGCTTGCCAGCCAATCCTCTGCCATTCCGCCTGAAACAATGGCAGTCTTAAACTCGATTCGTGGCGTTGGGATGACCTCCAGCCAACCCGATAAAACAACGGGTGAACTAGAGCTATTACTTGCCCTCAAGCCTGCGAACAAATAACTGCATGTCATACCAGGGGAGACAAGCAACTGACGCTAAGACTGCCCCTGGTTTTGGCTAGATAATGATCATCCCCCGATCGCTGGTCTAATGGGTCACGGCGATCGGGGGCATTTTTTGGCGATCTGTCCCCTGGACATGGACAACATGGGTTTAAAAAGAAAATCGCCTGACCCTTATAAGCCCCCAGGATCAGGCAGTCTACCTGTAAGGACGCTTTCCTAGCCGAAAAAACTAAACGAACGTAGTTGCCCCCTAGTTGTTTAGCTCTTCCGAGTGCGTTCCTCAGATGTATTTTTATAATGCTAGATCTTTCGCCTAAAAACCATCAGTATTCTACTCAATTTTAGATTTGCTTTAGTTGAAGTTAAATGGGCGTTCATCCGTGGATCAACGGGGATCGACTCAATTCCCGATTTAACTATCGCAAAACTGGGTTGAATTACCGTCTGATCAGGGTCTTCTAGCTTTCAACCGAGTGGAACAGATGCTAGGCTCGTAACAGTTAGGGCAACCATTTTGTGCCCTGCTACTGTGAGTCTGTTGCTTATGCTAATTCCGCTGACCCGCAAGACCTTCGAGACGCTGATTCCGCCTGTGGCAACGGGCGCTCAGTATATGTACTTCTGGGGTAAACTGCCGGATTTTCTGCGCCGCCTGCTGATTTCGGTTGTTGGCATGTTTGCAGTTTTGTTAACTCGGGTGCTATTTCTAGGGGAAGGGTTTGAGTTCCTTCTCCTGTTTGCTGGGATTGCCGTGGGTCTGTATTGGCTCTGGGCACCGATTCTGTGGGCAAGTCTGCGGAATCTGGAGTATCGCAAATATAACTATACGGGCTTTTGGCGCGGGGAAGTGCTGGATGTCTTTATCACAGAAGAACTGATTGGGCAGGAAGAGACAGTCAACCCCCGTGGGGATCTGGTGATTGTCGAGAATCGCGAACGCTGTCTGAACCTTGAGGTTGGTGACGATACGGGGTTTGCGACCCGCCTGCGAGTTCCCCTAAAGCGGAATTATGAAGCGATCGACATTGGTGATCCAGCCGAGATGCTGGTGTTGTCGAGCCGCAGCGACCTCAGTCGGATTATGCGAACGTCGGACATCTACATTCCGAATAACAAGATTTGGGTGAGTGATTACCCTTACCTGCAACGGGATGCCTTTGTGGATGTGAGTCGGCGGTTACGGGCACGCAGTCAGTCAGAGGCAGATTATCCTGAAGAACCCCGCCGCACCTCGAAGCGAACGCCCCGGACTGGATACAACGATCGTGCTCCATCGCGACGATCGTCCCAACGCCCAACGCCCTCAGAGGATTACTCTGATTCTTACTCCGATGGGAATGTCCGGGAACCCTATCCCGCCGAACGGCGATCGAGTCGTCGTCGCCCAACTAACCCACGGAACGTGGACTATGAGGCTGTCGATCGCCGGAATGATGCGGCGGATGACTGGGAGAGGGATAACTACCGCAACGATCGTGATCCGGGCTATTCTCGGCGCTCTACTCCTGCATCTAGTCGTTCTCGGCGGCGCTCGACCTCGCGGCGGAAACCCACGATCGATTGGTAAGGTCTAACCGATACCACTCTGATCCCGTCCATACGCCTGCCATGCCAGATCCACCAGTCCATTGACGATCGCAGCGGCAACCACAGCGCTCCCTTTGCGACCTTCGACCCGAATATGGGGAATGAGTGAGTCGGCTAGCCGCTCTTTGGCAGCATCCATGCCGACGAAGCCGGAGGGAGTACCAATCACGAGTGCTGGACGGATTTCCTCCGCTTCAATCAGTTCGACGATCGCGGTCAGGGCTGTTTGGGCTTGACCCACCACAAAGATGCCTTCGGGATAGCGACGTGCCAGGGTTTCAATCCCCCAGGCGGCTCGACTTTTCTCCTTTTGGGGGCGGGTAATTGCTTCCATGCTGCAATAAACCGGGTTGGCAAAGGTGTTTTGGATATTGGGAGCAATCCCTACCTGTACCATTGGCACATCTACGACTACGGTGGTGCGGGCAGCCAGGGCCGCGGCCCCCGATTGGAGTGCCAATTCCGAAAACCGAATCAGGGATTTGTATTCAAAGTCAGCCGTTGCATAAATCACCCGACGCACAATTTCATACTCGGCGGGAGAAAAGGCATGCTCACCAATTTCGCGATCGATGATTGCCAAGCTTTGGGCATCTGTAGCATGCCATTCCATCGGGACTCCTTCCAGCACAATCAAATCAGCGACAGTTCTAAAAACTGTACTACCTAGCAACAGAATATAATTAACCACCGATTCATCGCTAGAGTAAGCAATAGAGATAGAGCAGGATAAAGATTGGAATGTCGTCTTATCGGGTCTTTGAGCAATCGATCCAAATTCGTGCCAGTGCGATCGCGGTGGAGCGGTGTCTGACGGATTTAACTTTAATGCATCGCTGGCTAAATCCGGCACTGCGCTGTGAACCAGTGGGGGGTGAGTGGTCTACTGACCTGGGTAGTCAAAGTCGGTTTGTCATCCAGGTGCCGTTGCTCCAGCCAACGCTCAAGAGTGTGGTGATTGAGCGGGAACCGGGCTTGATTGTTTGGGGCTTTAACGGCTTTTTTCAGGGACGCGATCGCTGGGAGTGTAATCCTGAGCTAGAACAGACTCGTTTAGTCAATCGCTTCGAGTTTAATATTCCTAATTCCCTGGTACGGTTTGGGTTTGATACCTTTGCCGCCACCTGGACGCAACAGGATATGCAGGCGCAACTGCGGCGCTTGAAACAAGTGGCTGAGGCGGTTTATTTAAGTCAGCAGTGACCGGGGTTAGTTGATTGACCGACACAACTCAAACCGCCCTCACCCCAACCCCTCTCCCAGAGCGGGCGAGGGGCTTTCGATCCAGCCAGAATTAGTCTTCGATCGCGTCTAACAGTTCCCGAATCACCGAGGCATCGTCGGCAGTCGGCATCAGTGCCAGGTAATCTTCCAGGTCTTGCCGCGCTTCGGTGAGTCGATTCAGGCGATAGTAAAGAATGCCGCGATCGCGTAACTCAATCGGGGCTTGCGGAGATAACAAGAGAATCCGTTCGATCGCGGCGAGGGCTTTGGGGAGATTGCCCTGATTCACATAAATCATTTTCAGGTTGGTCAACATGCGAACCAGGAATTGCCGGGAACTGACGGGTTGAAAAAAGGCGGGTCGGAGTTCTACCGATTGGCGAAATACCTGGTTCAAGCGCTCCTGACAATCTTCGAGAAAGAGAACTTCACCTTGATTGAATGGATCAACAAAGACCTCCATTTCTTGCACAGTCGGACGGATTAAAAAATGTCCGGGCATACCAATGCCGACCATGGGAAAATCAATCCGGCGGGCGATCGCCAGATAAAGCAGCGATAAGCTAATGGGAATGCCAGTGCGGCGATCGATCACATCATTTAAGAAACTATTACGTGGATCATAATAGTTATCTGTATTGCCTTGATAACCGAGGTCATCATACAAATAGCCGTTAATGGTTTGAATAATTTTGAGGGGATAGGGTTCGCTGGGTAGCCGCTCCAGGACTTCCATTGCCATCGTGTCGATCGCGTTTAGATAGTCATCCACATCCAGGCTGGGATACTCTTCTAGAGCTAGATAAAGTGCGGCTTTTTCTAAGCAAATTTGCTCATCCGGTTGATGAACCTCTTGATAAAAAAATTGTCGTCCAAGGGGGAATTCCATAGGTTAATCAGATTAATCGGAGTAATCTTTTCCAGCCCCATATTGGAAGGCTTGGAGCCAGCGATGATAGTAATATTGCGGTACGGGGGCAAGATTTTTGGCAGATGATTCTAAGGTATGGGCAATTGCAAACAATGCTGTGTAGTTAGCGAGATTGATGTAGTGAACCAGCCAATCTAAGATCGTCATCCAGCCAACTTGGGGCAGAATTTGTAAAACTAATTGAGGGTAGGCGATCGAGGTACGAATTAAGGTTTGAAATAACGCTGGGAATTGGACGACATCCTGTAGAAAGGGTTTCAATACTGGTTCGCCCAAGGCTGCCATTTGCTCAAACACACTGGATAGCAATTGGTTGATTTGGTTTGGCGGAATTGTTTGATGAATGCCAACACTCATTGCCCGTTGGAATAACCAGGTCACGGCTAAATTGGGCTGATAGGGTTGCAAGAGAGCTAATGCCGAGCGATCGAGGCTATCGGTCTGCAATGCTTCATGAATGCCATCCGTCAACCGCTGGAGATGGCGGATCATGGCACCAAACCCCCCAAAACTGAGCGGCGATTGACTCCCACTGCTATCTCCGATCGCTAAAATACGATGCCACTGTGGCTTTAACGGGCTTTGACGGTAGCAGGGAAAACAGCCGAATAAGGCTCGTTGGAAGTTTAACTGCTCTAATGTCACCTGCTGATAGTCCGGCAAGAGGCGAAAATACTCGTCAAATAACGCTTCCAGGCTGAGGCGATCGGGATGGGCATCCAGATAGGTGAACAAGTAAGTGGTGCGTCCATCTCTGGCGGGAAACGCTTCCCAAAAGTATTGGCATTGGTTTTGAATCGGTGTGAAGGAGACAAGCAAATCCCCAGTGTCATTGTGAGGAAATCCAGTTGCACAGGTGCCGACGACTAAACAAACGGCATCGGGTCGCTTGCCCTGCCGCGATTGCCGGACGATCGGCGAAAAGTGTCCCATGGCATCCAGTAGGAGCCGAGTCGGGAAGGATTGCTGTTCGGTTTGGATTTCCACCCCATTCGGATGCACGATCGCTCCAGTAAATGCCATTTGCTCAAATAGTTGTCCGCCCTGGGTAAGAAACCGTTGTTTCAGGGTTTCCAGGAGATAAACCGGATCGACTCCAATGTTTAAAACATCTCGTACCCAGAGGTCAGAGCCACCTAAGAAGCTGATGCGGGCTGGATTGTATTCTGTGGCGATCGCCTGGTCGAGCTCGGCTGCCGTCAATAGACCCAATTCCACCAATACCTGTAACTCATGGCGAGAAATATTCCATTCCTGTTGCCGTCCCCGCAGTGTCCCCCGTTCCAGCAGAGCTACTCGCCAACCCCGTTGAACTAAGGCAGTGCCGACTAAAATCCCTAAGGTGCCACCACAAATCACCACATCCCAGGCGATTGTTGCCAGGTGGTCAGAGCATTCCTGCACCACGTTGGGTACAGGTAAGGTGTTCTCCCGTAAACCTCGCCATAATTCATCTGTCCGGCGCAGTCCAGCCAGGGCATTGCCAGGAAGTTGGGACAGAATAGTTTCAGTCTGCATCATAACCAGTGGGTGAATTTGCCTTCAGCCCTTAAATTAACGCGATCGGTGGCTACTCATGGATCGAAAAAAAGAGGACGTTACTCAGAACGTCCCCTCACATTGTCCCTCCAGGTATCAAGTCATCTACTTGATAGTTGACCAAACTTCATGCGGTAACCGGTATCGCCAATTTCTATACCCCCACGGCGGTCTTAGTGGTGGGCTTCACTCCATTAGGCTCCACAGACTGACCTTCGATGAAGGAGCGTAACATCCAAGCCATCTCCTCATGTTCTTCCATTAAGCCAGTCAGAAAGTCGGCTGTCCCCTCATCATGGAACTCATCGCTACAGCGATCGATCTGTTCCCGCAGGTTACGAATGATTTGCTCATGATCGTTGACCAATTGAGCCACCATATCAGTTGCGTTAGGGATCGTATCGGGAGTTTCTTTCAAGGTTGCTGAGTTAAGGAAACCAGCTAAAGTACCGATCGGGTAGCCACCCAACATCCGTACCCGCTCAGCACAAGCATCAATATTTTGCGTTAATGCCTCGTAATGCTCTTCCCATAATTGATGCAGGGTTCTAAACTGGGGTCCGATCACATCCCAATGAAATTTTTTAGTTTTTACTAACAGTAAATAGGCATCTGCAACGTCCTGGTTCAGGAGTTCAATCACACCCTGACGCTGTTCTTCTGTCAATCCAATATTAATTCTGTCCATTGCCCAATACTTGCTTTTCAACGTCGCTTACTAGTACAACAAATTTATTGATAACAGACATCAATCATCGGAGGGAGAGATGTTGGTACAGAGATCTTTCTTGAGATGAGATTCAATGAAGATAATGGGTTAACCGATTAGATTAGCTCTAGGATGATTGCTGATTTAAGGCTTAAAAAAAGCATGACATCAAGGAGCTTATCTATTAGTTGCTAATAGCTTTAAGCCGTAAAAAAGAGGCATTGGTTAAATGCCTCTATAACGATCCTGGTAAGGGGCTTGACTAATGTCTTAGCTCAAATTAGCGATCGACCACTTTCTCTAAGGCGTTCTCAACGCGATCGATGACAGAAGTGGCTTCAGCGTTTTCAGGGCGCTTCATTTTGTCCCGATCGGCGGCTCCCTGAACTTCATTGATCCCTTCTTGAGCTTTGCCCTGAGTTGCCTTTAATCCAGGAACTCCGTTCTGTAAAGCATTTTCAGAATCATCCAAAATTTGTTCCAGTTGAGCTTCACCCTTTTCAGGCGCACTCTTACTGGCGGTATTGGCGGGTAGTGCTAATGCGGGAGCTAAATTAGCAAAAAACATAACAGCGCACAGAACGGTAGCGGCTAAAAACCGAAATACACGAGACATAATAATTGACCTCCAAAATGTCAAAATTACAAAAAACGAAATTGATAGGAGCGTTAGCTTACCTGTAAACCAAAGGACTACCTGCTGTCTAAACCAAAACTAATGACGATCGTGTTTGTCCTATTTTCAGCCTGACTAGGTATCGTTGAGCGATGAAAAAGACAGCCGTTGTATAGTAGAAAACTACTATGCGCCCTAATTGGAGTTCAGGAGTTCTTATGTAAGACCTTGAGCTTCAAGGTGATTTCCTGATTAAGCTACCCAAGATACTTTTTAATCTGAAGCGATTAAGAACGGAATCAACCAACAGACAGAAGTTGTGATCTTCCTGAAGTAAGACCACAATCATAAAGCGATCGTGTAAAGTCAATCCCCGTCGCCTTTTTCAGCCAGAACTTGTTAAGCTGAACACAGTCACAAGAATATTGAAATGGGTCGATACCTGCGTATCCTGCGCTTATTTTGGTCAACCGCGATCGCGGCTGAATTGGAATATCGAATTAACTTCCTGTTAGCCGCATTAAGTAGCCTGGGAGGGTTAGCTGGCAGTTTGTTCGGGCTATTTTTGTTCTATCGCACTGGCTATACCTTTCAAGGCTGGAGCTGGCAGCAAGCGCTGGTTGTTGTGGGGGTGTTTACCTTGCTTCAGGGGTTTTCAGCCACCTTTCTAGCCCCGAACCTGAATCGAATTGTTCGCCATATTCAGCAAGGGACGCTGGACTTTGTGCTGCTTAAGCCTGTCAGTTCCCAGTTTTGGTTATCTGCCCATACCCTCTCCCCCTGGGGAGTCCCGGATCTGTTGTTTGGGGTCGTGTTGATTGCCTATGCCGGGAGCCAGTTAGGGTTACAACTGCGGGATTATGTGTTTAGTGTGATTCCGATCGGCTTTGGTTTTCTGATTCTCTATAGCCTCTGGTTCGTGCTGGGAGCCATGAGCATCTGGTTTGTGAAAATTTACAATGTGACTGAAGTCCTGCGGGGACTGCTGGAAGCCGGACGGTTTCCGATGGCAGCCTACCCATCTGCCTATCGCTTCTTCTTTACGTTCATTGTGCCTGTGGCATTCCTGACAACAGTGCCGACGGAAGTTCTCTTGGGTCGAGGTGAACTGGTTTGGGTGTTGGGCGCGGGAGTGTTAGCGATCGTGCTTCTGCTTGCCTCTGCCGGATTTTGGCGCTTTGCGCTGCGCTTTTATACCAGTGCCTCTAGCTAATTCCCGTTTGTGTCCTGACCTGTAATAAATCTATTGGAGTATTACAGTTCAACAGTATTGCGGGATCTGGGACTGGCAATTCCTGGACTACCTGCGATCGCAGCCACCGTTGAAACGATCGTTCGCCCTCAGCAATGGCAGTTTGCAGGTGAGGTAAACAATCAGTTCGATAAAAGCCACAGAGCGATTCCCAGGTAATGGCATCCTGATGGCGGGGCAGCAGGGCGACGGCGGTTTGAGCCCGATCGCATTCCTCTGCCCAACTCCGGAGCATTCGGGCATCTAAGTTGGGTAGATCGCAGGCGAGTAGTAGCACCCAAGTAGTCTGAACATGAGTTAAGCCTTGAGCAAAACCGACTAATGGGCCCTGGGGTGGGGCGGCAGGAGGAAAATTTTCTTGGATCAATTGGCAGGTAGGTGGCACGATCGCAGCATAGCGCTCGATCGATCGCGTAACAACATAGACCCGAGGCGTACATTGCAAGGCGACCTGGCAGACACGGTGTAACAACGGGGTGCCATGCACCAACATCAGTGCCTTATCCTGTCCCATCCGAGTGCTTTGACCACCCGCTAAGACGATCGCGCTAAGAGACTGCTTCAAACTCATACAGCCGTTGTTCTCATGCCAATAAGAAACCCCACGGTTTTAATGGACTCAACCATGAGGTTCACTATCCTGCTATCTATGAAGACGCAAGCCAATGGCAATCTAAGCCCAGAAGCCAGCTTGCAGTCCAACGACTAAACGAGCCACACTGGGCAGCACCGTGGCTTGAATCACCTGAAGAAGGAGAATTGCCAGAATCGCAGAAAAATCGATCCCGCCCAGGGGAGGAATAATACTACGGAAAATGTTTAAATACGGATCCGTTAACTGGCTCAAGATTGAGAAGGGCGCGTTATACCAGTTGACATTAGGAAACCAACTGAGCAGAATCCGCACAATTAGTAAGGCAATATAGATCCCAATAAAGGTACTAACTGTTTGCAGAACAAGATAGGTAAGTTCCATAGGTTGGCTTGCTCTCTGTAATAGCGACAATGACAAAATCCTTGGATTTAGTCTAACGGATAGTGGCAGGCTTGCGGCAATGTCAATTTATTTGCCAACGTAACATTTTGTCGCGTCGGTGTTAGCGGGGCTCTTGCCGTTCCTTCGAGATTGGCGGCGCAATATCGCTGGGTTGAGGATTGTGAACTCCTCCTAACTGTTGCCGCACATCATCGATCGCATCATTCAGTTGGGCAATCTTATCTTCTAAACTGCGCCGCGCCGCTTCAATGTTGTCCACCTGTCCATTGGCTGAGCGGGGTAGACGCTTTTTCCGATTCGGCTTACCTTCTAGGGCAGGGGAACTATTCCCGGTTTCGTCATCCACCTCCGGGTCAGCCAGTTGCCGGGTCGCTAGGACGGCTCCCAACACTCCGCCAACGATACCGCCGACGATCGCACCTAAAAAGAATCCACCTGCAAAATTATCCTGCTGACTCATGCCTGCCTAACACTGTGGGGATGTGATGAATGATTAACCTGTTCGCCTTTCTGTTAACAGCCTACCTGAACTGCAAATCAATTGGCTGATGCCTCCGATTCCAGTATGTCTTCAGCTTAACTGCTAGCGCTGAACCTGACCATACCGACGACTGGAGATGCCTGGTGCAGATTACGTGCCAAAGGTACGATCGCCCGCGTCACCGAGTCCTGGCACAATAAAGCCTTGGGCGTTAACCACTTCATCGATCGCGGCAGCGTAGATGTTGAGTGTAGGGTAAACGGCACTCAGTTTTTGCAGAGCCGGGGGAGAGGTGACAACTGAAATAATCCGGATTAAGGCTGGATCAGCACCTCGCCGGGTTAATTCTTCCATCATGGCAACGATCGTGCCGCCAGTGGCTAACATCGGCTCACTAATTAAAATCCGGGTTTGCGGCGCAAATTGTTCAGGTAATTTGTTTAAGTAACAACTGGCTTCCAGGGTTTCCTCATCCCGGACAAAGCCGACATGATAAATCGAGGCCAAGGGCAGCAGAGCATGGGCACCATCCAGCAATGCCAATCCCGCCCGGAGAATCGGCACGATCGCCACCGGGACTTGCGGATCAATAAAGGTGGCTGGACAGGTCGCCAGAGGCGTATCGATCGTGGTGTTTTGCAATGGCAACCAGTCGCGGATTGCCTCATAGGTTAACCACCGTCCCAACTCGGTCATGGCACTGCGAAACAGGATGGAGGGAGTTGAGGCATCGCGGGCAACCCCTAGCCAATGCTGGATTAATGGATGAGGTGGAACGTAAACACGCAATTGAGCCGCCATAACGTGATCGATGAAATGCTCTACAGGACTAAGCTTGACCCATCATACTCTTCTTGGGTCTTTCTGAAGAACTCTCGAAAAATCCGCCTTGATACAGGTCGGTAGTCTATCCCGGCTGGTGAGAACGTGAGGGCGTTTGGCACAACCGGAGCGATCGCCTGCCCCAATAGATCCGGATCACGACTCATCTATTGAGAATTAGTTTCAATAGATTTGACATTATATTGCAATAAGCGTATAGTAATTTTCAGTGTTCTCCTCTCTGAAGGATCGGCAGGTGGGATTGGTCAGCGATCGCAGACTGATCCCCTTTTCCCTATTTAGCCCTACCTTGGCAGTGCCCACTTCTCGATACACTAAAACAGTGGCGTATTTGTCCTGTGGTAGTATTCATGGCGATTTCTTCTCAACCCTCTTCTCCAGTCAGCGATTCCAGTTCCTCAGCAACAGCCGAATTACCTCAGGATTCGGTGTTTGATGTGATTGTGATTGGCTCGGGGATTGGTGGTTTGGTGACAGCTACCCAACTGGCAGCAAAAGGAGCCAGGGTTTTAGTGTTAGAACGCTACCTAATTCCTGGCGGGAGTGCGGGATATTTTGAGCGGCAAGGGTATCGGTTTGATGTCGGTGCCTCTATGATCTTTGGCTTTGGCGATCGGGGGACGACCAATCTCCTCACCCGAGCCCTCGATGCTGTTGGTATGACTTTAGAAACCATGCCTGATCCGGTACAGATCCACTATCATCTCCCGAACGGATTAGACCTAAAAGTTCATCGGGATTATGAGAAATTCTTGCAAGAACTAACCGTCCATTTTCCCCACGAACGAGATGGCATTCGGCGGTTCTATGACGAGTGCTGGCAGGTGTTTAACTGTCTGAATGCGATGGAACTGCTCTCACTAGAAGAACCTCGCTATTTAATGCGCGTGTTTTTCCAGCATCCCCTGGCTTGCCTGGGCTTAGTCAAATATCTGCCCCAGAATGCGGGTGATATTGCCCGCCGTTACATCAGTGATCCAGCCCTGCTTCAGTTTATTGATATGGAATGCTATTGCTGGTCGGTGGTTCCCGCCGATCGTACACCGATGATTAACGCTGGCATGGTATTTAGCGATCGCCATTATGGGGGCATCAATTATCCCAAAGGCGGAGTGGGGCAGATTGCCCAAAAGTTAGTCGAAGGACTGGAAGCCCACGGTGGACAGATCCGCTACAAAGCCAGAGTCACCCAAATTCTGCAAGACCAGGGGCGGGCGATCGGAGTGCAACTGGCTACAGGGGAAACCTATTATGCTAAGCGGATTGTCTCGAATGCTACTCGCTGGGATACGTTTGAGAAGTTACTGCCCAGTGAACAAAAGCCGCGATCGGAGCAACGCTGGCAGCACCGTTATCAGAAATCACCCAGCTTCCTGAGTTTACATCTAGGGGTGCAAGCCGCCGCCCTACCACCGGGAACGGAATGTCATCACATTCTGCTGGAAGGCTGGAGTCAGATGGAGACGGAACAGGGCACGATTTTCGTGTCGATCCCTACCCTGCTTGATCCAACCCTCGCTCCACCGGATCACCACATCATTCATACGTTTACCCCAAGCTGGATTGCCAATTGGCAGAATCTCTCAGCGATCGAGTACCAGCATCAGAAGGAAGCAGCAGCCGAACGCCTGATCGAGCGATTGGAGAAAATTTTCCCCAACTTAAGTCAATATTTGGACTATCAAGAGGTGGGAACTCCCCGTACCCATCGGCGGTTTCTGGGACGGGAGGATGGTACCTACGGCCCGATTCCCAGGCGTAAATTAGCGGGCTTATTAGGTATGCCGTTTAACCGCACTGCGATTCCGGGGCTGTATTGTGTGGGAGATAGTACGTTTCCGGGGCAAGGGCTGAATGCTGTCGCGTTTTCGGGGTTTGCCTGTGCCCATCGCGTGGCGGTGGATTTGGGTTTTTAGAGCTTAATCCACCACCCGGAGTCGTCCTGCCCGTAATAAATCAAATACGCGGTTGATTAGTTCCTGTTCTGCTGAACCGATCATGGTTTGAGAGAGTAGGGCTGACATAAATTGCTGCTGATCGGCCCGACTAATTCTGCCAGAGGTCGTGATTTTCTCGACCATCTGTTTAATTTCCGGTCGAGGCAGATGTCCTTTATGTCCCATAATTAACCACCGCGATCGAGAACTCCCACCCAAGTTATATCCGATAGTTCTTAGTTAGCTTGGAACGTCGATCTCACTTACTTGGTGATTTGAATCACTCGGTAGCCAGATGGCTGCTCCTCGGCTCAATTTACTGAACTACTTGAGCAGTTATGGATGCCTGGGGGGCGAGGTGAATGGCGATGTACGGGGGAAAGAATTTGATTTAATCGCCGCAATTGCTCATCCGTACCAAGACAAATTAAGTGATCGTTGGGTTGTAGTAGGGTATCAGCCGTTGGCCCGACGATTAATGTGCCATCGGTGCGGCGCATGGCTAGCACTAAGGCCCCAGACTGCGATCGCAACCGAGCATCTCGCAGCGTCTGACCAATATAGGTAGAGGCAGATAACTGAAACTCTTCCATATAAAATGTGCGATCGCTCCCTGTTAGAATTCCATCGACAAAATCCATCACTTGGGGTCTGAGGGCGGCGGCGGCCATCCGTTTACCCCCGGTAATGTAAGGAGAAACCACGGCATCGGCTCCTGCCCGATCGAGTTTTTTTAATGCCTCTTCAGTGCTGGCGCGGGCGATCGCTCGCACATTGGCATTCAAGGCTTTGGCGGAAATAACGGTATAGAGATTTTCGGCATCTGACGGTAATGCAGCTACCAGGCATTCAGCTCGCTCAATTCCTAGCTTGAGGAGGGTTTCATCCAAAGTTGCGTCGGCTTGTAGGGCTGGATACCCCAATTGTTCAGCCAGTTGGATCGGCTCTGAATTGGCATCCACGACGACAAAGGGTACACGTTCTAAGCGAAATTCGGCAGCAATTTGCTGACCCATGCGACCAAAGCCACACAGAATGTAATGGTTTGATAAAGCATCCATACGTCGTCGCTGCTGTTGTAAGCGTAAGCCTTCTTGAAAGTAACCCTGAATTAAGGCATCGGTAAATCGGTTGACGATATAGCCAATGGCAACGACTCCTAACAGGATTAAAAAGATGGTGAACAAGCGTCCACGATCGCCCAGGGGATGGATTTCCATAAACCCGACGGTTGCCAGGGTAATAACGGTCATATAAGCCGCGTCTAACCACCGCCAGCCTTCTACCAAGTGATACCAACTGGTGCCAAGAAATAGCACCCCAATTAGGGCAACAATTCCCCACAGTAACTGTTGTTGGGTTTGGTAATAATGCTGTTCTACCCTGGCTTGGGAATTAGCAAGAATGCCTTTATTCACAGAGGTTTTAGCTCAAATGATACGGATGATCGCTAACGTGATTGTCAATAGAATAACCTGGCTAATTCTTCATGGAAGCAACGTTACTAGATGGCTCCAAACTTAGGAAATTAATCTCCTCAGGGATGAGGAGATGTGCTGCAATTCAATAGGCTTTAGTTAACTACTCAGGTGATTAGCTACCCCTTCAGCCCCTTAATTCAGGGTAATTACATAGATTCGTGAGTCAAACTAGGATGGTAAAGAAATATTGCATTACATCTGATTTTAAACACATAATTTTACTTTTTGTTATAGCTCAAGAACAATCGCTCAACTGCCTGGAAGCCAGTAACCAAAGTAACTGTAGAATTAACCTGAACGCTTGAAACAACGTTGTCCAAGTTTAAGAAATGAATAAATATAAACAAAATTATTGTTTTGTAACTTGCCTTGCCTGGTCAGGTGACTGTTGAAAGCTATATATAGCCGTAACTTCCTGGCTCTAAAGTTAGATTTTCTTGTAAATAAAAATGTTGATTTGCTTGATAAAAATTAACGCGATTTCCTAGAAAAATGAAAATAGATTTCGATATTCTGAGGTCAGGTAAAACTTACCGAACATTCATACCGACTCTTTGGAGTCATATCGTCGTTATTCAGCAATTATCACAACCATGACCACAACCATTCAAAGACGCGAAAGCGGCAATGCATGGGATCGGTTTTGCGAGTGGATCACCAGCACCAACAACCGGATTTATGTCGGTTGGTTTGGCGTTCTAATGATTCCTTGCTTGCTAACCGCCACCATCTGCTTCATCATCGCCTTCATCGCGGCTCCCCCCGTAGACATTGATGGCATCCGTGAGCCCGTCGCTGGTTCGCTGATCTATGGCAACAACATCATCTCTGGTGCGGTTGTCCCTTCCAGCAACGCGATCGGTCTACACTTCTACCCGATCTGGGAAGCCGCTTCTCTGGATGAGTGGCTGTACAACGGTGGTCCTTACCAACTGATTGTCCTGCACTTCCTGATTGGCGTGTTCGCTTACATGGGTCGGGAATGGGAACTCTCCTACCGCCTCGGCATGCGTCCCTGGATCTGCGTCGCTTACAGCGCTCCTGTGGCTGCTGCAACCGCCGTGTTCCTGATCTACCCGATCGGTCAAGGGTCCTTCTCTGACGGGATGCCTCTGGGTATTTCCGGTACCTTCAACTTCATGTTCGTGTTCCAAGCGGAGCACAACATTCTGATGCACCCCTTCCACATGCTGGGTGTGGCTGGCGTGTTCGGTGGTAGCTTGTTCTCCGCCATGCACGGTTCGTTGGTGACCTCCTCGCTGGTGCGGGAAACCACCGAAACCGAATCTCAGAACTATGGTTACAAGTTCGGACAAGAAGAAGAAACCTACAACATCGTGGCGGCTCACGGTTACTTTGGTCGGTTGATCTTCCAATACGCGTCGTTCAACAACAGCCGTTCCTTGCACTTCTTCTTGGGTGCATGGCCGGTGGTTGGGATCTGGTTCACGGCACTGGGCATCAGCACCATGGCGTTCAACCTGAACGGGTTCAACTTCAACCAGTCCGTGTTGGATTCTCAAGGTCGGGTTGTCAACACCTGGGCAGACGTGTTAAACCGCTCTAACCTGGGGATGGAAGTGATGCACGAGCGTAACGCTCACAACTTCCCGCTCGACTTGGCGGCTGGTGAAGCTACTCCAGTGGCTCTGACCGCTCCGGCAATCAACGGTTAATCTCTTAACCTTGTAGCGAAAAAGCGTCCTCCTTGGGGGACGCTTTTTTCATGGATAGAATTGGGTTTAGACTAACAACTCTCCGGTTTCTTGGAGGGAATGTAAGCGGTGGTAGATGCCGCCATGATGCAGGAGTTGCTCATGGTTGCCAACTTCTACAATCCGACCGTTCTCTAACACCACAATTTTGTCAGCCTCCCGGACGGTGCTTAAGCGGTGGGCGATGATAATCAACGTGCGAGTGCCCAGAATCGATCGCATGGCTAGTTGAATGGCCCGTTCCGATTCGTAGTCCAGGCTGGAGGTGGCTTCGTCAAATACCAGTACATCCGGTTCGGTAATGAGTGCCCTGGCAATACCAATCCGCTGCCGTTGACCGCCGGAGAGTCGCACTCCTCGTTCCCCAACGATCGTGGCGTACCCGTGAGGCATTTGCTGAATGAACTCATCTGCCTGAGCAATGCGACAGGCTTCCCGCACTTGCGCTAAGGTTGCCTGGGGATTGCCGTAGGTCAGGTTGGATAGCAGGGTGCCATTGAAAATATCCACCTCTTGATGCACGATCGCCAGCCGTTTCCGGTAAGCGGTAATGTCTAACCGCCGAACGTCCTGCCCATCCACCAGGACACCGCCTTGATGGGGATCAAAGTAACGGAATAGCAGTTTGACTAAGGTGGATTTCCCTGACCCCGATCGCCCGACGAGGGCTACGGTTTGGTACGGTTCAATCAAGAGATTGATGTCTTGCAACACGGGGCGATCGCTCTGGTAGCCGAAGGTGATGTGGGCAAACTCGACTTTACCCGTGAACTGATAGTGGGGAGCGCTGGTGGGATCAAGCACCAGATTGCCGGCATCCTGTCCGGGGGGAAGTTGCATGAACTCATGGAACCGCATCATCGCGGCATAGCGGCGGGCAAACACCTCAGCGAGTTGGCAGATGGGATCCACTTCAGCGTATGCCATGCTGGAAACCGTTAAGGTGGTAATAAAATGTCCCAGGGAAATATTGCCCTGGCTGGTTTCCCATAACGTCCATGCCAGCACAATAAACACACAGCTTTGGACGATCGTTCGCTCCCACATACCAAGCTTGACGTACCCTAAATGAATCCGGTAGTCCAGCACTTTGAACTCGCGATCGAGCCGTTGCTGATGGCGCACTAACTCCTGGGATTCCGTCGCAAACGCTTTTACTGTTTTGATATTGGTGATGATCTCCGAGGTGCGACTTTCCGTATCCTCCATATATTTGTCTAAGCGCTCCTCCTGGGCTGCCAGTTGTTTTAACCCCAACAGGCTATAGCCCAAAATCAACATGAAGGAGATCGAAAACAGCAGAGCAATCCGCCATTCAATTAACCAGATCACCACAAAAATTCCCACAACCCGAAACAGTTTAGGGATTAATTGCCCGGTGACTTCGGGATAGGTCCAGGTATGGTTAGATAGCCCTTTGGCAACGCGGGCGGCAATCCGTCCAGGATTATTCTCGTCATAGAATTCCAGTGGTAAGGTCAAGACTTTTTCTAGGGCTTTTCTGGCATGATCCCGTCGCGCCCGAAAGGCGGTATCCCAGTTAAACCAGGGACCTAGCCAGGGTTGCAAGGGTGCCCGACCCACGGAGGCTAGACCAATCAAGCCCAGTAAAATGCCGAGGGATAGGGTTTGGCTGGGGGATTGCCCGATCGCCTGGGTCAAATGATTAATTACAGTCTGCATCGGCGCATCGATCGGTTGTTGCGATAACAGGTTGAGAATTTGCCCGATCGCGTAGGGGCTAAATAAATCGATGATCTCGAACAGACTCATCATGGCAATGCTGAATACCGAAATCAGCCAATAGTTGCGGTAATAACGAACAACATCCTGAAATTTCGCCATGATCCCTCCCTGAAATAGGGGTGATGACAGGTGGAGTAGCTGTAGAATTTATTGTGCTACAAAAGTAGCATTGTATTACAAATACACCATGCGATGCCAAATTTCCTGGTTGATTGACGACCCGGTTGGGGATCGGCAAGGGAGGCTTCAGATGATGTTGTAGCTGATTGCCGGGATTGATCTAGGGCTGTTGAAAATTATCTAATTGGATAAAATAGAATGGTTGCGTTATGAAACATTTTCTAGCCTGGTTACGTCCTGGCTTAATGGGTTGCTGTGGTTGTGTCTAGATTTATGCAGTCTTAGTAAAGACGCTTTGATTGCCCTAGGCATCTACTGAAAAATTCGATAGCCTTCACATAGGAAAAAAACTTTAGAACAGGTGAACCTCTATCTGTGGTCTACATACACCTGCTACTGCGTCTATTGGCTGCTCTCCTGACTGACCAAAATGTAAACGAAATCTCTGCCTTAATCGGTTTTTCCTACCGCTGAATGGTGAATTACCTTTGATAACTGTCTCAGAGGATGTTTTTAAAGTGTCAACGCCACCGTACTCGCCCCTTAAATTTCTCACAATGTTGGAGAAGTTTGAGTCTGCTTTCCTTCGGGATTGGCGGGCTAAAGGGAGAAAGTTCGGGTCACTAATTTGACGATTTAAACAACCTCTTACCTTCTTCCTGAAATACTCAGGATATCTGTGTTGTAAATGAAAGGGTTATCTGCTGCCGCGAACATTTACAGCTTGCCCCGGCTTATTTGTTTCAGTTCATTCAGCACCGACCACGAGGAGGTCATGGTTAACGCTGCACTTAAAACCCTAATTGGAGTTATTACAGGAGCGGTTTTGCTCAATCCAGTCATGGATGCCAATCCTGTTCAAGCTGCCACAATTACCTATAACTTCGAGGTGAATGTCACCCTCGGCGAATATGTCGGTCAATACGATGGTCAGTTCCGCTATGACGACTCTGTGTTAACTGGAATTGGCGATGAAATTATTACGCCGTCTTACGGTAATTTATCCCTCCTGTTCACCTTTTTAAACAAAACCTACACGGCTGAGGATGAGTTAGAATTTCCTACCTTTCCAGGAGTTTATTTTCGAGATGGTCAGCTCTATGGATTAAGCTTTTTGGTGCTGCCACCCCGATCGAATCCAGGCTTTTTCTTGCTGGGCACAGAATTTATGATTGGTAATAACGGTTCTGCGCCGGAAGCCTATTTCAATGGAAATTTGGTGGGTTTTGTCACCTATTGGTTCCAGCCACCTGACCCACCTCCCGATCCCAAACCCTGTGACGGTGATGCTTCCTGTGCCGCAGTGCCAGAACCTTCAGAGTTGGCAGGGGGATTAGTCTCACTTGGTCTAGTGGGATTAGGGTTACGGCTGCGTCGGCGGTTGACGAAGTAAGAGCGATCGCGCGGATAGTCTCCTATTCCAGATTGAGGACAAAATTCTCGGCATTTTTGCCAGTGTCTAACTCAAAAAAGTTCTCCCAGCGGGATTTTGCCCCTTCACATTGTTTGTCGGCATTGATGAAGGTAAACTTCTCGCTGGAAACACAAAATTTATGAACGCCTCTCCAGGCATACTGACCATCGGTTTCCGCGTAATAGTAGTAATAGCGGTTCGATAAATCGCCTTCCAGTAATGTCCCGCACTCCCCATTGTTTAATGTCAACCAACCCTGAGTCTGCCAGCGATTCTGTTCTCCGGGATACGCTAGAGTGATGTGAACGGTGCCGCGATTGCTGCGGTTACAAAAGCCTAACGACCCTTTTCCGGGGGGGGTGAAGGCAAGATTACCAATCCAAGCGATCGCCAGAGCTGCCCCGCCTAATAGCATATAGAACTTGCCCATAACCCCTCCGCACCCTTAGATAAAATCAACTGTGCAAGTTACATGAGTTTCTAAACTCGCTCCCGGTGGTAAATGAATTAACCGCTCTCCAGTGTTTAAAGCATTGCGCGGTGCTGTCCAGGGTTCCAGACAGTAGAAATCTTTACCCTTCACTGTCCAAAACACTAAGGTGGAAAACGCTGGACTGGACTGGAGGGTTAACCGTAGCGATCGCTGAAGATCGGTGACGCTAGCGACCTGGCTAGAGAGTTCTGTAAAGGCGACATCGATCTCATCCTGCTCCAGATCAAATCTGCTGGCATAGGGATGGGTTGTTTTGGTGCGCTGATCGAGTAATTCGGTAGCCGGAATCTGAAACTGTAATGTCGATTTATCCTGTACCTGGAAGTAAGGATGAAAGCCGATCGCGAAGGGCATCGATACATCCGACTGGTTGGTATAGCGTTGATGCAACGTTAGCGTATTGGCGTGCAGGATATAGGTAAATGCCAGGTGAAAATCAAACGGATAAACGGTCTGAGTTTGTGGGGTGCTACTCAGTTCCAAGGTTAAACTCAGACGATCGTGGGTCGTTTGATCAACGACATTCCAGGGTAAGTCACGGGCAAAGCCGTGTTGCTTCAAGCTATAGGATTGTCCCTGGTGGGTATACGTGTTATCGGGTAGGTTGCCGCAAATGGGAAACAGGATCGGAATGCCGCCCCGCACCGTTAACTCGGGGTGAGTAAACCGTTCAGCATCCAGATACAGCAAGTCCTGTCCCTGAACCTGCCAGCGAGTAATGATGCCACCGCGTTCTGGCACAACTTCCAACCGGGAGTCTCCTGCCTGATTGTGCAGGAGATAAGTGCGATATTGACGTTGTTCAACTGCGATCGTTGCCATACAGTTACCTCACCACCAGGGATTACCTTGCATTGCCACATCTGGGAAAAGGGTTTCTCCCGCAGTGTGCTTGACTGTCTGCCGACCTTTGGCGCTGGCAACGGTTTTGGGCTGTCGCTGCGGCTGCGGTTGAGAGGATGGGGCAGGACGTACTGCCGATCGAGGATCTGGTGCCGCCTGCTCAACGGAAGCGGTCGCCGGATAGAAGGTCGAGACTCCCATCTGCACCGCCGCTTCCAGAGAAATGGCTGGGGTCGGTGCTTGGCTTGGTGTGGGTAGGGAATTCACCCGGGCAACGGCATGAGGTTGCAACATCGATCGCGGTGGTAATTGGGGGCCAGCCAAGGCTTGGGGTTCACTGAGATCGGTTTCGCTGTCGGGTGACATCTGGGAGGTGGGAGCGGTTGCGCCGGAGTCGGGTGTACTAGAGCTAGAATCTGGCGTGGGGTGGGTGATCGGCGTGTGGTTGGGCGAGTTGGTAAATGAATCAGCGTTATTGGGTTGGGCGAAGGCCGGTAATTGGGGTTCAGGTGCGGGAACGGGAGTCGTCGCTGGATCGGGACTACTGGAGGTGGTACTCGCTGGTTGATCGCTATCCGTTGGCAGCATGGGAGTGGATTCCACGCCGGGTTGCTCCGTGGTCGCCCCAGGGGCGGGTGGTAATGGTAAATGGCTGGGATCGGGAGCCTGATCCGACGGTACGATCGTATCGGTAGAGCCACCATTGGGAGCCGATTGCTCCAGTGGGCTGGTGGTCGGCAGGGATGGGGTATCTAACCAGTTGGGATTGGCGGGGGCTGAGAAGCCGGTAGATGGCGTGGGCGTAGTGGGTGTTGTTGTCGCCGGAGTATCGATCGCAGGCGAACTCGGGAGGCTGGACTCACCTGGGCTCGTGGAGGTGGCGGTAGGAGGTTGACCCGGAGCCGGAGGGAAGGTGCGTGCATCCAACACCATGGCTGATTTCATGGGTTGCTTAAAGCTGGCAGAAAGCTGTTCCAGATGTTGCAGAATTTGCTTGCCGCGATCGCCCTGGACGACTTGGGGTTGGTAGTTTTTGACTTCGACCGGCAGGAATTCTACCTTCATTTGTTTGTCTTTCAGTGCCACCTTCAAAACGGCGGTATCGTAATCAGTGCGGGAGTTACCACCAAAGATAAAATTGCCGAGTGAGTAAACGATCGGTCGTCCTCGGTAAATTTCGGCTCCCTGGAGGACATGGGGATGATGCCCCACGATCAAATCCGCTCCCTGGTCGATCGTGAAGCGACCCAGCTCGGTTTGCCAATCAGCCGGATGTTCGGCTAATTCCTGACCCCAGTGGAAGTTAACAACGATCCAATCCACCTGATCCCGAATGGCGCGAATATCTTCGGCAATGCGTTCTTCCTTAATCGAGCTAACTCCGGCTTTATTTGCTTCTGCACCGTACTCTTCGCCGTAGTACGCCAGATAGGCAATCCGCTGCCCCTTAACATCAAAGATATCGGGACGACGGGCTTCTGGCAGGTGATTACCCGCCCCAATATGTTGAATACCCGCTTGATCTAAAACATCCATCGTTTCTTTCAAACCGTCTGCTTGATAATCCATAGTGTGGTTATTGGCGATCGTCACGATGTCTACTCCACCAGAAGTTAAGACTTTGACTGCCTCTGGATCGGCTTTGAAATTAAATTGTTTATTGGGCATTGCCAGGGTTGAGCGTGTTAGCGGATTTTCTAAATTCACCATGGCTAAATCCGCTTTGCGATATTCGTCCATCTTGGCGAACACTTTTTCATAGTCCTTGCCAATCACCTCTTCAAAGTGATCGGATAGGGTAACATCGCCGCTGAACAAGAGACTGACGGATGGATCGCTGGGATTAGCGACCTGGTTATGTTTGATCACAGGGATGGTTTCTAAGGCCGCCCGCACAGTATCCGGTCGAGGCGGAATCACCGCTTGATCGGGTTGGGGATCTAACGAGGCTGACGCGCCAGTTTGGTGAATCGGGGCTTTGGCGTAGCCTAAAATGCCCCCAATAATTAGTGCGGCGATCGCGGGGCCACTGGTGACAAACGACCGCACCATGCGTAACCGCGTCTTACGTTTGGAGGCGTTACGAATCCGCGATCGCAGATGTTGATGTTGCCGCCGAGCGCGATTGGCAGGGGTGACAATCCGAATCGATCGCTCCCAAATAATGTCGGAGTCACCCACAAACCGTCCGGCAATGCGGACTCCTTCGATCAAACTGGAATTGAGCCGGCAAATATGGTGACAAACAAACCGGATCAGATGATCCCGCCACTGCTCCGAGAGCTCCTCTGGATTGCCATCCCACTGAAATTCCACCAAAATTTTGAGATAGCCCGGTCGCGGCAGGCGAATGTACGCTCGCATACCATAGGGCAACAGCAAGCGGTTGATCCAGGCGGCGATCGCTCGCTGGTCTCCTCTTCGCGCTAATTCAACAACTGATGGATGCCTCACACGACTGCCCGACTGAACCATATCCTCACCTCACACTCCACTGCCGCTAAGTCGCTGTTCAACGGGGATTTGTCACCCTTTACAGCGATCGGGCGGCAATCACAGACTATTAATAGCTCAGAATTTTTAGAATGACCGACAAATCTGAAGGTGAAAGCATTAAGAATTCCAGGCTGATCCCTGCTTTGTCAGATCGGTTGCTCTTCAAGGATGTCGATGCTATGTGATTAAGATCACTGGCAACCAGATTAAAGATCACGCCTAGCCCTGATCCCCGTCAGTCAGCATTTCCGCCAAATGGCTGATAGTAAAGGCAACCGTCGTAACAGGGACATCAGGTGCCATGATGATTCGCACCCTTGTACAGTCAGCCCTCCAAACGGGATATCTCAGCGTTGAATCTGAAGGATTAATTCGGCAGGTTCTCGCCATCAGGGGCTACACATCTACTGACATGGAAGCATTACAACAACTGTATGAAGAACTTAAGGCTGGAACCATTTGCCGCGAGGCACAAAATAAAGTTCAGATGCCACCATTAGACCGTTACTCGGGTTCCAGTTCTCGGTATCAGCGAACGTGATCATTGTTCGCAAATCATTGAGTTTCTCCGGAGTCAACCTCTTTTGGGATGAAATTGATGGATGAAGTGATTTCTTAGGGAATTCTCTGACTAGGGGTGCCCCTAGCTTCATTCATCACTCAGGAGAATCTTTGTCATGCCTCCTCATCCGGATCTGTTGCAAGCTGGGATTGAGGCAATTCAGCAACACCGTTTCTCTGAAGCCATTCAGAGACTAGAAGCGTTTTGCCGTCAAACCAGCCCGAACTCGAAAGACTATTTTCAGGCGCAAATGTGGTTAGTGCGAGCCTACCAGGAGCAGGGGCAGGTATCGCAGGCGATCGCGTTGTGTCATCAAATGGCAACCAGTTCTATCCCCCAGGTGCGGGAATGGGCAGAGCGCATTTTGCCACGGCTGACCTCAACCCCTACAGAACCACCGCCTGCGGAGACACCCGAGCCAACCTACGAACGCCTCAGCCCCGGAGCCAGCCGCGAATTCTTGCAGCAAGGCAATAAAGCCTTAAAGATGCAGCGATTTGCTGAAGCTGTATCTGCGCTAGAGGCGTATTGTCGGGGCACCGATCCGAGTGAAGGTGACTATGCTCAGGCGCAGATGTGGCTGGTAAAAGCCTATAAGGGCAATGAGCAGAAACCGGAGGCGATCGCGCTTTGCCAACAATTACTGAGCCACGACAAAGAATATGTCCAGACCTGGGCAAAACAATTTCTGCAAACCCTGGCTCCTGAGGTAGCTTTACAGACAGCCACGGCAGGTGGGGAGTCAAGTGCAGCCGCTACTGCTGAGGGTTCTACCGAAGAACCGCCAGCCCAACCACGATCGTTACCCAAGGCGGGGCGATCGCATCGGCAAGGTGTCAAACTGACGATGCGCGGGGTCGCTGCTAGCCTATCACTCGCCTCGGGGATTACCCTGTCCCTTTTGGGTGGCATGATTCTGGTGGTAGTGGTGGCACTGTTACTCATTGTCGGTAAGGAGAATCCTACGCAAGGTTTGGTGATCGGTGTTGCGATTACGATCGTCTTTAATCTGTTAGTTTTCTTTATCTCACCGTGGATCATGGATCTGGTGCAGGGGTGGTTATACGGCACTCGTTGGACAACCCTCTCCGAAATTCAGCGCTACAGCCCCGAAGCCGCCAAAGTCATCCGGGAAGTGTGTCAGCAGAAAAAGCTTCAGGAACCCCGGCTGGGCATTATTGAAGACCAGAATCCGACTGCCTTTACCTATGGTTCCTTGCCGAATAGCGCTCGGTTAGTGGTGAGTAAAGGAATTTTCACTTATTTGGATGATGACGAGATAGCCACCGTCTATGCCCATGAACTGGGGCACATTGTCCATTGGGATTTCGCTGTCATGACGCTGGCAGCAACCCTGGTGCAAATCACCTACCTACTCTATGTCTATGCCCGAGAGATGGTTGATTTTCTGGGGGATGGGGAGATGTCCAAGCAGATCAGAAATGGGGCACAGATGGCATCGCTCATGGCGTATGTGTTCTATATTGTGGGCGAATATCTGCTGTTATATCTCTCCCGCACTCGCGAATACTATGCAGATCACTTTGCGGCGGAAGTGACGGGCAATCCGAATGGGTTATCTCGATCGCTGGTAAAAATTGCTTACGGCATATTAGAGGAAGGCAAGCGCAGTCAGGAACCGAGTAAGGTGCTGCAAGGTACACGGGCATTAGGGATCGCGGATCCGAAATCGGCTGCCTTGACGGGAACTGCCTATCGGGTTGCTGCCGACCCCCAGAAGATGGGCAAAGTATTTCTCTGGGATATGTTTAACCCCTGGGCATGGTGGATGGAGTTGAATTCGACTCATCCTCTGACCGGGAAGCGGGTGCGGGCACTCAGTAGCTACGCTGAACAGTTAGGACTGGATACGGAATTTGAGATGGGACGGGTGATCCGAGAAGGGCGATCGTTGAACAAGCACAAGCTGTATGGCAATTTTGCTTTGGATATTGTGATGCTGTGGGCAGATGCGATCGGCTTAGTCTTGGGTCTGGCGATCGGCATAGCGATATTTGCCTCGACCAAAAACTGGCGACCCCTGGCTTCCCTGCCATTCATCTGCTTTGGGATTGGCACTTTGCTGAAAATGGTATTTATGTATCCTGACTTCAGCCGCGCCCCGGAAACGGATGTGTTAACGCTGATGTCGGATCCCTATGCCAGTCCGTTACGAGGTCGGGCGGTGAAACTAGCCGGGGAAGTGATTGGTCGGGGAGACGCGGGTTACGCCTTTGGGTCTGACCTGAAGCTACAAGACCCGACGGGGATGATTTACCTGCGCTACTCGTCTCGGTGGGGGCCCTTGGGTAACTTCCTGTTTGGGATGACTCAGGCAGCTGGGTTTGTGCATCAACAAGTCCGGGTCGTGGGTTGGTTCCGCCGGGGCATTATGCCCTGGATTGATTACACCACCATGGAATGCGATCGCAAGTGGACGGTACATAGCTACCACCGCTTCTGGACGGCATTTTTGGGCTTGGGGGCGATCGTCTTAGGCTTCCTATTACCCCAGTTGTTCTAGTGGCGGAACTGGAGCCGGTCGGCGGTGCGTGATGGCAGGCAAATGGATGAATTCCTGAATCCTCAGGCAATTCCAGAATCGAGATAGACTAGGGCGTATGTTTCCTAGCTTTCTTCCTTCTACCGTTAGTCAATTAACTGAAGCCACCTCGATCGCCCTGGCTCAGCAGATTCGCCAACAGCCTGTGTTCATGCCCTTTAGCCCTGAGCCAATCGCCACTGCCTATGTGCAGCAGGGTATGGGCAATTTGCCTATCCTCTTACTGCATGGGTTTGATAGTTCTGTATTAGAGTTTCGCCGTCTGCTGCCTTTGTTGGCAACACAGCATCAAACCTGGGCAGTGGATCTATTGGGGTTTGGCTTTACGGAGCGATCGCCGAATCAACCTATTGATCCCGTGGTGATTAAGACTCACCTTTACTACACCTGGAAAACTCTAATTGGTCAGCCCGTGGTTCTGGTGGGGGCTTCGATGGGCGGTGCGGTGGCGATCGATTTTGCCTTAACTTATCCAGAGGCGGTGCAGCAATTGGTGCTGATCAATAGTGCTGGATTTGCGGCGGCTCCAGCGATTGGGAAGTTCCTGATTCCCCCCTTGGGGTATCTGGCAGCGGAGTTTTTGCGTCGTCCGGGGGTGCGCCGGAAAGTCAGCCTGCAAGCCTACGTCGATGCCAGTTTAGTAACGGCAGACGCTTTACTTTGTACGGCGTTACATCTGGAGTCTGCCTACTGGCATCGCGCTCTGATTGCCTTTACCAAAAGTGGGGGGTATAACTTTCTGGCTGATAAAATTGCTCGGATTACGTCGCCTACATTGATCCTCTGGGGCGATCGCGATCGTATCCTGGGCACCGCCGATGCTGAAAAATTTCGGGTAGCCATTCCCCATAGCCAACTAATTTGGGTGCCGGATTGTGGGCATGTGCCCCACTTGGAACAGCCTCAATTCACGGCGGCACAGATTTTGCAGGTCTGTACTCAGGTTGCGTGATATGCCTACCATTAATGATCCAGCTTTAGTCGCGGAATTAGCTGCCCTGTATCTCCAATACGAACAAGCGCTGTGTGACAACGATATTCAAACCCTGGATCATCTGTTTTGGGCGGCTCCCGAAGTAGTCCGGTTTGGGGCGACAGAGAATCTTTATGGCATTGAAGCGATTCGGGCGTTTCGGCAACAGCGATCTACCCAGGATTTACACCGAGAGATTGCTCAACTGCAAGTCGTGACCTTTGGCAGTGATACGGCAACGGTGACGCTAGAATTTCGGCGGCGGATTCAGGGAGTAGAGCGATCGGGGCGACAAAGCCAAACCTGGTATCGCTTTCCAGAAGGTTGGAAGATTGTTTCGGCGCATGTTTCGTTGTTGCCCGATTAACCCCGGTAACGTTAGAGAAGTTTTAGTAATTGTCTACATAAGCAAAAACTGGTGACGAAAACTACTTCGGGTGCCACAAATGACATGGAAGATGCATAGAATGAATTCTGTGCTTTCCATCGATTTCAGGAGATTGTCATGCCGCTAGCGGTAGGAGTCATTCAAACAGACGGGTTTCCTCCGGTGCTAGCCGCAGCCGATGCGATGGTGAAGGCAGGGCGCGTCACGCTGGTTTATTTTGGGTTAGCAGAGCGGGCAGAATTTCTGGTGGCAGTGCGGGGTCCGACAGCCGAGGTCAAAACCGCCGTAGAGGCAGGGGTAGAGGCGGCAAATTTTACGCCTCCCGGTGGTCGGTTGGTGTCCCACTACATTGTGCCGAATCCCCCGGAGAATGTAGAGTCAGTCCTGCCGATCGAATTTACGTCCAGAGTAGAGCGGTTTCGATTTTAGGGGCGGTTAGTGACGGCGGAGCAAGTTGGGTTTTACATCAGTCACATCTGTTTAGGAGAGCAATATGCCAAAGGCGGTTGGGTCAATTGAAACAAAGGGGTTTCCGGCAGTATTGGCAGCAGCCGATGCGATGGTGAAAGCGGGACGGATTACCTTAGTCGGCTATATCCGGGCAGGGAGTGCTCGGTTTACCGTCAACATTCGGGGTGACGTGTCGGAAGTCAAACGGGCGGTTGAAGCCGGTGTGGAGGCGGCGGAAGCGGTCTATGGCGGCACAGTTGAAACCTGGGTGATTATTCCCAACCCCCATGAGAATGTGGAAGCGGTACTGCCGATTAGCTATGGCGATGATGTCGAACGCTTCCGGCAATCGGTCGAAGGGCAACGGGCGATCAGTCCAGCTTCCTAGCTCTAAACTCATCAAGACACAACACTGGGCAGCACCGCCGTCTACCGCGAGGGTTGAATTTGACAGGACTCACCGCATTAACCCAGGTGCAGTTGGATACCTGGGTCAGGGCTGTGAGGATACAGCCCCAAACTGGGCGACTACCGGACTATATTCCTCTCCTGGCAACGGCAAACCCTGACAGCTTTGCGGTTCAGGTTGAGTGTATGCATGGTCAAACCTATGCGGCGGGGGATCTGGCACAGACCTTTCCACTGATGAGTGTGGTCAAGCCCTTAATGCTGTTGGTTTTGCTGGAGCAGTTGGGCAGCCCCACGGTGTTTACCTGGGTGGGTATGGATCCCTCCGACCAACCGTTTCATTCGTTGCTGCAATTGACGGCCGATCGCGGGTTTCCGCGTAATCCCATGCTCAACAGTGGGGCGATCGCGTTAGCCTCCCATTTACCGGGTCGGGATGGCGACCAGCGCTGTGAGTATCTGCGGCAATGGCTGAATCAGCAATCGGGTGCCAGTCTGGTTTTAGATCAGGCGATGTTGGCATCGGTGCGATCGTTGCGAAATGAAGCGAATCGGGCGATCGCCCATGCTCTGGCTCAAGCGGGTTCGGTTGACGCGATCGACATTACCCTGGATACCTACAATCAAATCTGTTGTCTATCAGCGACGGTGGCTGACCTAGCCAAATTAGGCATGTTGTTGGTATACCCTCACAGGGCGATCTCACCTACCCATCAACGGTTGGTGAATGCTCTGATGCTGACCTGTGGGTTATATGAAGCCTCGGGGCGCTTGGCGGTGCAGGTGGGAGTGCCAATGAAATCGGGGGTGGGGGGAGCATTGCTGGCTGTGGTGCCCCGGCAGGGCGCGATCGCCTGTTATAGCCCCTGCCTGGATGAGGCGGGTAACTCCGTTGCTGGACTGGCATTATTGCGGGAGATGGCGCAATCGTTAAATTTGAGCGTGTTTGGCTAGGGTTTACTAATGGCTTCAAAGGGTTCTGTGCCTAATGGACTGGGTACCCAACCTGTAACCGATTTGCGTTGAGCGACTAAGGGTTGGGAATGGACGATCGGGAGGCGCAATACTTGCTCATGCAAAATCCGATCGACCTCACTATACAGTTTTGCTCTACCCACCTGATCGGCAGTTGCCCGTGCCTGATTCAGGAGTTGAGTCACCCGATCGTTGCGCCAGTTCCCAATATCATCGGTGGCACTGGGACCGAAGTGGGCGTAGTAAAAACTATCTGGATCGGCGTAGTCAGCCGTCCAACCCAACATAAAGGACTGATAGCCAGGGGGTTTCCGTCGATCGCTGATATAAGCTGCCCAATCCTTTGTTTTGAGAACAACCCGAATCCCAATCGCATTCAGGTCAGCCGCAAAGGCTTCGGCGATCGGCTTGGGGTTAGGGAAGTAGGGACGGGAAACGGGCATATACCAGAGTTCCAGATCAAACCCGTTGGGATACCCTGCGGCTGCCAGTAATTGTTTTGCCTGTTGGGGATCGTGGGGGTAGGGTTCGAGGGTTTGATCCTGTGACCATGCCAGAGTCGGCGGCGTAAAGTGGGCATCGTGAATTCCGGCATCGCCCCAGAATGCCTGCACGATCGCGGGACGGTTGATGGCATAGGCGATCGCTTGCCGCACCCGTTGGTCAGATAAGGGCTGATAGCTGGGATTGAGTGCCAGATAGCCGACATTAAAGGACGGACGAGATAAGGCTGTGAGATTGGCATCACGCTCGATCTCGGGTTTCTGGTCAGGGGTGAGTTCTACTGTGAAGTCAATCTGTCCAGCCCGGAGTTGGGCAAGGCGAGCCGCCGGATCGGTAACAAACCGCAGGACGAGTTGATCGATTTTGGGCAGACCCGATCGCCAGTAATTCGGGTTTTTTGCCAGCACAATCCGATCGCCCGTCCGCCATTCTTTGAAGACAAATGCGCCTGTCCCGGCAACGGGTGATCCCGGTTTACCATAATTGGCTCCGGCTTGCTGAATGGCTGTCGGGCTGGCAATGCCGAAAAAACTCGATCCGATCGCCTGGGGGAAGGCGGAAAAGGGTTGATTCAAAACAAATTGAATCGTGTATGGATCAACCACAGTCACGGCTTGGAGCAGCGACGTGGGACTGTCTTTAAACCCACCGAATAGTTGCTGCCAAATTTCGTAGATCTTGCCAGCATTGCGGAAGCCCTGTGGGTGGTTGGCATCCCACCAGCGCTCGACATTGAATTTCACGGCTTCGGCATTAAAGGGCGTACCGTCATGGAAATTCACCCCCTGGCGCAGTTTAAATGTCCAGGTCTTGCCATCGGATGAAACCGACCACTCGGTTGCCAGCGCCGGAGCTAATTCGGTTGTGCCCGGTTTAAAGTCCAACAAACGGTTATAGATCTGGTTTTGGGCAATGATCGAGTTGCCATCGGTGATGTTGCCTGGTTCCAGGTTGACGGGTTGCCCACTTGATCCGTATATGAGTGTTCCCGTGGTGGGGGAGGTGGCAGTGGGGGGAGATGATGGCTGATTGTTAACGGCACAATTCGTCAGGGCGATCGCGATCGTCAACACCAATGCCAAAATGCCATAACGCCTGAACTTTCTGATGATTGAGCGATTCACTGCCAACCCCATCTCCCTGCTATGAATGGTGAGGGTGAATTACCCCTGAACGCGGGTCTGTTTGACCATGGCAATCAAGGTTTGGTGGGCATCCTCGGAATCTCGCAGTTCATGGTCAAAGGTGATCCGAACCGGGATGTCTGTGCCATCGGCTTGCGTCATCAGATCCATCCCTTGCGGATCGATCGCGACCATCGTTGCTGAGGTAGCTGACGTTGCCTTGCCAAATACCTTGGCATACATCAGCACTGCATCGGCATGGTCATCATTCATGTGCTGGCAAATCCGTTGGCTGATTTCGGGAGTAATGGGATCAGACATAGTGCTTGAGAATTTCAGTCCTCAGCCATTATCGGGGATGAGAGCCGGGAAATCTACCCTGCTTCAGTCCGATCCCTTGATTTATGGAGTTATTTATGGAGTTTGCCGGGACGAATGCCACTCAGTTTTAAGACATCGGTAAAGGTGGCACAGTAGGTTGGCATCCCATAGGTAGAGGGAGTGACAGGGTTTTGATAAATGAAGTGGCGATACCGCATGGCAAACTTTTCCCAGGCTCCCACCTTAATCTGAAATAGCGTAATCAGAAAATTCGCCAGCTTGAGATTTAACGGAATGCGGAAAAAAATGCGTTTGTTCAAATAGGCACAGGTTTCTTCGACGGCCTGATCGATCGTCGTTGCCGGATTGCCTAAGACCAGATCGCGTGATTCTCCGGGTTCCGGTGGGTTGTCAATTAAATGCTTGACGATCCAGGCGACATCCTGGGCATGAATGTAATGAAAACTGCCGTTGGCACTGAAAAAGCGAGCTAACCCAATCCAGCGTGTCACCTGAGCAATGCCTGAAGAAATATGGGATTGCGGTTTCTGTTTGTCGCCACCTAACAACAGGGTCGGAAACACCGTCGTAATCTTGGGAGTGATGGCTAACTTAGCCAGTTGACGGTAGCAGACATATTTCGATCGCACATAATCGGTGCCAATCTCGCCTGCTTCCTTCAGCAACTCATTATTTTGATTCAGGATGCTCGCCGTTGAGAAATAGATTACCTGCTGACAGCGCTCGGGATCGAGCAGATTCATCAACCGAATAGTTTTGACGACGTTCACGTCAAACACTTCCTGAGGACCTCCCCAAGCGGTTGCTGCCAGCACTGCACAATCCACCGTTTTCAGCAAGTCGCTAAACTGCTCGATCTCCCGCATGTTTCCTTGCAAGATCGTGATTCCCGGACGAGCGTTGTAATCAATCTTCAGCTTGTCTGGGTCTCTGACTAGCAGGAATAGGTCGTGGTTTGTTGCTTGAATGAGAGTTTCAACCAGGTAGTGACCAATGCAGCCACTTGCGCCAGTCACGAAAATCCGTTTGGATGTCATCAGGAGATTAGATGGATAGCAGGGTTTGAAGTGTGGGATTGTTGATTTTAAGCCAAATCTGAGAGGTTAAGCGTTCGGTAGGCAACGATCGTCGTTCCCCAAGCCTTCATACTCTATATCTAAGACTTCACTCATTACCAACAAAACCAACGATCAAACCCAAATCAAGCATGAACAGCCAGCAACTCATGGGCTTGTTTTGCTGTTTCAAAGAAGAAGGCAGCATTTTCTTCAGGGGTACTGGGGAGAATCCCATGACCCAGATTCAGAATATGTTTCCACTGACCCGCTTTGCGGATGGTATCCAAAATTCGATCGCGGATGAAGTCCTTGGAGCCAAATAACGCACAAGGATCAACATTACCCTGAACCCCAATCTCGGAACCCAACCGTTGACGGGCTTGTGCCATATCTACAGTCCAATCTACGCTGACAATATCAGCGCCCGATGTGGCCATTTGCTCTAGGATACCAGCACTACCGTTGATGTAAAGGATCAATGGGGTATCGGGGTGGGCCGCTTTGACGTGTTTGTAGACCTGCTGTTGGTAGGGCAGCGCAAACGTCGCGTAGTCCTGGGGACTGAGTTGACCTGCCCAGGAGTCAAACATCTGCACCACCTGTGCCCCAGACTCAATCTGGTAGCAGGCGTAGGTGGCGATCGCGGCTGCTAACTTGCTTAAAAACTGATGTAACATGGCTGGCTCATTAAACGCCATGCTTTTAATAATGGTGTAATCCTTAGAGCTTTTCCCTTCGATCGCATAGGCAGCGAGCGTCCAGGGCGCACCAACGAATCCCAGGACAGTGGCTTGATTCCCGACTTCCTGCCGTAATGCTTGCAGGGTTTCCCGAATAAAGGGCAGAGATTCGGCGGGTTCCAGGGGACGCAGTTGATTAATTTGTTCCAGGCTGCGAATCGGCGGATCGATGATTGGACCTCGGCTTTCGACGATGTCAAAGGGAATGCCTAACCCTGGGAGGGGAGTCAAAATATCGGAAAACAAAATCACCCCATCCGGATGAAAGGCGCGGAAGGGCTGAAGTGAAATTTCGATAGCCAGTTCCGGTTTCTCCGAGCGATCGCGGAACGAGGGGTATTGATCCCGCAAATCTCGATAGACTTTCATGTAGCGACCTGCCTGCCGCATCATCCAGACAGGGGGACGCTCTAGAATTTCACCACGAGCAGCGCGAAGCAGAAAGGGAACCTGGGTTGACCCGGTCATCTAAACGTTGTCCTAGTTTTCGAGTGCATTTGTTAGCTTACCACTCTGGGACAACCGTTTTGCGCCTTGCGATCGGAAATCGCCGATCGATTGTGAAATCCGGAGGGGTTGGGAGGATAGGGGAAATGGGGCAGGTGGGGAGATGGGGAAGATGGGGGAGAACTCGTTAGAATTCGCTGTGACAGGATTCCCAGGCGGCAATGGCGACGGGAACGATCGGTTTAATTAAGGTCTGGATGGCTTGGGCGTAGGCACCGATTTCGCTTTGAGCGCCTGCGCCTTGACGTAAGCCGATAAAGTGTAAGACTGCCTGGAGGGAGACTGTCCAGACCCAGGAGGTATAGACGGAGGGGACTAATACACCTCTAGCCTGTTCCCGACCAACGCCTAAATTCAGGAGAGCTTGATAGGCTTCGTAGCTGGCGCGGCATTGCGCTGTATAAAGGTCGATCGCCTGTTGGTTCGCGGCTTCGTCTAATGCGCCTTCGGTCGCTTGCTTGTTACTCTTAGCCTGCTGCCGAAATACTTGGGGAATATAGAATTCGTTGCTATCGTCGATCGCCACATAACGAAAACTTTTTTCGTTCCAGCCTAACTGTTCGTCATTGTGGTTACTGGCGATCACGTGCTTCCACCATTGCCGACAGACATAGAGCGGAGCTTTGACCTTGAACTTAAATACTACGCCGCGAAAGGGGCTGGTGTGTTGATGTTTGATCAGGTAGTGGATCAGCTTGATATCTTTGTCGCTCAGTTCAGGGGAGCTTTTCTCAAAACTCGCCCGCGCATCGTTGACAATATCCAGATCACTACCCATGCTGGCAATCAGTTCGATGCGGCTTTTGCCATCGTTCAAGGGATCCAGCCAGGTGGTCGGTGATGATAAGACAGTTGAGGTCATTGGCAACTAAGGTGGTGTGGGAAAGGGTGAACTGGTGGACGATCGACCGGTGGAATCAGTCATCGGGAAACTGCCAGCAGGCGATATGTTCAACATGGGTACTGCCACACTGACAGCGTTCTTGCGTGGAAGCGATCCATTCTCGATCGCAAACGCGACAGTGACAGAGAATATTGTAGCGATCGGCTTCGGCAACACATTCCTGCCATTGCTGTAACTCGTCTGGTCGAAATTGGGAGGGGAATTCAGGCATAGTGATTCCTTGCAGGGCGTTTGACCCAACGCCCTACGGGTGACGGATTACTCAACCGCTTCCAGGGTGGCTGGTTGGTAACACAGTTCCGGTAGCTGAATTTGTTCTACCAGGGGGGTAAAGCCTAACCATTGGCTAGCGAGATGCGTAAAGCTATCTGGAGTGCCACTGACACAAAAACGGGTTGGTACGGGGGTACGCAGATTGCGTAATCCCAATAAATCTAATTCCTGAGCGGCGGCGGCGACGACATGTACGGCTGGATTAATGAGTTTGACCTGGGGGGGCAGAATCCGTTGTAGGACTGGAGCCAAATAGGGATAGTGAGTGCAGCCGTAAATTAAGGTGTCGATCTGTTGTTGGAGCAACGGTTCTAGATAGGTGCTAGCTACGGTTTGAGTATAGGGATCGTGAATCCGATTTTGCTCAATTAGTGGGACAAACTCAGGGCAACCAACCTGCCAAACTTGCACCTCACTATCAATTTCTTGAATCGCCTGACGGTAGGCATCGCTGGTGGCGGTGGCAGGGGTGGCAATCACCCCAATGCGTCGTCCCTGTTGGACAGCGGCTCTGGCTCCGGGCAGGATCAGTCCCAGAATCGGAATGTTGAACTCCGATCGCACTGCCTCTAATGCCAAGGCGGAACTGGTGTTACAAGCCATGATCACCATTTTGGCGTTCTGCTCAACCATCCAGGTGAGAATCTCCCGCACAAACTGAAGAATCTGGGCTTGAGAGCGGGTGCCATAGGGCAGACGAGCCGTATCACCAAAGTAAAGCGCCGATTCCTGGGGCAGTTGACGGTATAGCTCTCGCAATACTGTGAGTCCACCTACCCCGCTATCAAACACGCCAATCGGAGCCGCATTACGAGATCGGCTAGTGGACAGATGACCGATCGTAAACTGATTTTCTGACACTCCACACACCTCTTGTTTGTGATCAACAACTTGTCGCTTAGGAACGGGCAGACCGTTGAAGGTACTGTAGAATACCACGAACAATCGCTTCTGCCATCTGACTCCGGTATGCTGGATCAGACAACCGCGCGGCATCATCTCGCCCGGTGACAAAGCCAACTTCTACCAGTACCGACGGCATAGACGTTCGCCGTAATACATAAAATCGAGCGGTACGCACCCGCCGATCGGGAATCCCCGTTGCCGCCAACACATTTTGATGAATGGCTTGGGCTAGCTCTGCACCGCTTTGAAAGTAATAAGTTTCCAGCCCATTAACATCTGGACGGCTCATGCTAATGGCGTTGGCATGGATACTGACAAAGGCGGTGGCATTCACTTGTTCCGCTAGCCGCACTCGGGGTTCTAGATCCAGATCGCGATCGTCCTGCCGCGTCAACACTGCCTGAACACCCTGTTGTTGTAGCAGACTAGCGACTTTGATGCCAATATCCAGCACAATTCCTTTTTCTTGCAACCCACCAATCCCGACTGCGCCTGGATCAGGCCCACCATGTCCCGGATCGATGACTACAACTAACCGCCCCGATGGCACCCGAGGGAGTTGACCCGGTATGGGATTAATTGCTGGAGGAGTGGTGGTGCGGGGAGCCTGCGGCACAGGAATAGAGCCCACGTTACCTGGAGGAGTCAAAACAGGTTGGCGGTTTCGTTGTAGTTGCAGCGCCACCGATTGTTGGTTCAACTGGCTCACGCCATTAATCTGGACTCCAGCGGCAGGTTGTACCAGTAGCGACACGGTACGGGGATTTTCCTGCCGAACTTGCAGGTTAAGGATGGAACTGCCAGGACTCAACTGCGGTCGGCGAATGTTGGGTGACAGTTGGGCAGAATTCAAGGTGATCCGATAGGCGGCTGAAGCTCGATCCCAATTGGCATCGTAGTTCAGGGATTGATTGCCGCGAATCACCAGTTGGCTACCATTCCCCGCTAGCTCGATCGCCTCGATCGTGGTTAACCCTGTAGCGGCTGAGGCGGTTGGCTCCGGTCGTTGGCTCGGTGATTGCCAGGGACGACTGTTGACTGAAGGGGCTTGGCTACTGGAGGAACCCGAACTGGCGGCAGGGGGGGTAGAGACGATCGAAACCGATGGGGTGGCAGCACTGGCTGAAGGAACGGATGGAGTTCCAGCGGCGAGCGGTTGGGGGGTAGGGAGTTGAACGCTCCATTGGCGGGCGGTAATCCCCCGAAACTTGACCTGCTGCGGATCCAGGGTGTATCCCGGTGCCAATTCCACCACAATTCGAGTGGTATAGCGATCGAATTGGGCGATCCGCATGGAACGAAAGTTCCCACTGACGGCTTGATTCAGTTGGGGACGACCCCAGGTAATTCCGGGTAAATCGATCACTAAGCGGGTGGGATTGCCAACCAGCTGGGCTTTTGGTTGCACACCGTCATCGGTCGTAAACTCTAACCGATTTTGGCGATCGTCGAATCGCCACGTTTCTAGCCCACCCGCCAGAGCAGGGGATCCCATCAGGAGTAGAGAAGTCGCTAGCAGTAAGGAGCAGGGAAATTTGTTCACGGTACTTGTGGAATTCTGGAGGAGCTAAACAAGGAGCACGATACAAAAGGCACTCAATGATTCAGTGATTCTGAGGTCATGAGTCACCTTGAGGTTGCCAATATAACGAATCTCTTAAGATGGCGATCAGGTCAACCTGTAAATCAAGGAAAAATAGCTGACTGAAGCTTGCCATCCGAGAATGTACTCGCGTCAGACGTAAATTCAGCCATTTAGTTTCCTGGAGTGCTACATCGTTTGGCATGAGAAATTTCCAGCGAACCAGAAGGCGCAACGAAAAAACTGCGTAAGACTATAGCCGATCTGCTCCAGAGCGATCGCTGAATTCTGGCGAATTTCTTCCGTTCAACCGTGAGATGGCTTGTCTGGCTCGATTTGCTCTAATTCGGTTGGCGTTGAGTCCATAGCCGTTGATGCCAAAACCATCGCTTCCGCCGAACTATCCGTCAGGGCAGGTGATGTTTCAATCTCGGAGAGATCATCGCCTCGGGTAAAGACAACCCGTAATAAGGGAGGAGCCAAGAAGGTTGTGAGAATCACCATGACAATAATGGCGGCTTCTAAGGGTTTGGATAAGGCTCCACTAGCTGAGCCTACCGCCGCAAAAACCAAGCCAACCTCACCTCGGGGAACCATGCCTACCCCGATCGCCAGACGGTTGATGCCTGACATGCCGAAGACGGTAGCACCCGTAACCACCTTACCGACAATGGCAATCACAATCAGGAAGGATGCCATGATCAAGCCTTCCCGGTTTTCCGGTACAAAGGGATTGAGCACACTGACATCGGTTCTGGCACCAACGGAGACGAAGAAAATGGGCACCAACATATCCGCGATCGGAATCACTAATTCTTCCAATTCCTTACGTTTGTTGGTTTCTGCCAGGATTAACCCTGCCGCAAAGGCCCCCAGAATCGCTTCCAGATGAATCACTGCCGCAATATAGGACAGTCCGTAGCCAAAGATCAGCCCCATGACGAGCAACTGACCTCGGGTTTTCAGGTTGTCTACCAGGGAGACAAACAAGGGCATCAGTAAGCGCCCGAGCCAGATCGAGCCAATTAAAAAGGCGGCAGCACTGACAATCAAAAGCACGACATTGCTGACCTCCACACTGCCATTGCGGGCAAGGCTTGCCACAACTGCCAGCACAATGATGCCCAGCACGTCATCCATTACGGCTGCCCCAATGATGATCTGTCCTTCTCGGGAGGTCAGGCGATCGATTTCCGCTAATACTTTAGCCGTAATCCCAATACTGGTGGCTGTCAGGGCGGCTCCGGCAAACACGGCGGGTATAGTCGGTACACCGAATAGCAGCATCAGTCCAGCCGTCCCCAGGGCGAAGGGGGTGACTACCCCAACGACCGCGACGATCGTGGCTTGGGGCCCCACCCGCAGGAGTTCCTTAATATCCGATTCCAGACCGATCTCGAACAGCAAAATCACGACTCCCAGTTCTGCCAGAACGGAAATCACTTCACTTTGGGCTTCAAAGATGGACGGAATGGCAGCCACATCAAATCCAGCGGTTAACTGGAGCAGGTGCATCAGCCAGGACTCTGTGCCATCGATGCCACCCTCCGGAAAGACCAACAGATGGAGGGCAGAAACGCCGACTAACACCCCGCCGACTAATTCTCCCAGCACTGGCGGCAAATCCAGGCGGGCACACAGTTCTCCCCCTAACTTGCTGGCCAGGTAAATCACCATGAAGCTTAAAAGAACCCCTGCCAGTACAAAGGGTTCGTTTTCGGCAGCAACCGTTGCCAGCACGGGGCTAGTCACTGCATGGATGTTTGATAAGGCAGGCAATACTACCCAATTCATGAAGGTCTCCCACAGTTCTGCAATCTCTTGTTCACTGTATCGTCTTGTTAACTGTTTCGGTTTCGTTACATCCTACGCTGATCCGCCGCGATCGCACTAGCTTGAAGATCGCTGCTTCAGGCTGGAATGCCTGATATAGAATTGCCCTGATTGTCTGCTGTCAGAGATCTGCCCATTGTTGCAGAGGATCGCTGCATGGTTTTACTCCTGGCTGATGTCTTTCTGCTATTGACTCAGGTACTCCTGTGGATCGTAGTAGGGTTAATTACCTGGTTTGTGCTGCTGAAAGCGTTGCCTCGGGCGTTTCTCAGTATGTTGGTGCTGCTGTTGATTCTGGCAGTCCTGGTGATTTCGTTTGTGGGCGGTGCCCCCGCCGATGGTGGCATTCTGGAGACACTGTGGCGGATCATTTCCTTTCCCCTCACGCCCTTGGGTTTGGGGATTGTGCTGATTTGGGTGTTGCTTTCGGGCACGAAGCTGACAAAGCTGGCAAGAAATCTGATGCTGATTGCCCTAGTGCTACTGGCGTTGGGCAGTTTCCCGGCGGTTGCCTATTTCCTGGCACAGGAATTGGAGATGGAAGGGATTGAGCTGATTCGGGCAACTCCCCCACTGCCCGGTGGGGCCCAACGGGTGATTGTGGTACTGGGGCAGGGTACGACTCGTTCCCAACTGCGTCCTCGGCAGGGAGAACCACCGACCGAACCGGTTGCGGTCACTTGCCCCCCGGAATGTACCCCCACTGCGCCGCCGCCCAGAATTGAGCGACCGATTTTGGAGGAACAATATCAGGTATTAAGTACCCTACCGACTCAGTTAACCGAGCAGGGCGATCGCTTAATTTACGCCGCCAGATTATATCAGGACGAAGGGAACCGGGGCACGAATCCGGTGATTGTGGTTAGTGCTGGCACCCGAGGCAATCGGGTCTGGAAGGCGGGGGAGAATAAGGAGGATGTCTCAGAGGCGCGAGATATCCAGATCTTCCTGACGCAGACGATGGGTGTACCCGAACGGGACATGATTCTGAACCATGATGATGGCAATGCCCGTCGCAGTGCCGAACAAATTCGCCAAATCCTCACCAGCCAGCGGATTAATTTTGGCAATCAGTTAATGCTAGTGGCTTCAGGGATCAACATGCACCGTAGTTATCTCACCTTTCAACGCGTCTTTGAGGACACACTGATCATTGCCCGACCGACGGATTTCTACAGCCTGCCCCCCGCGAACCGCTTGGGTCGAGTTGTCCAGGGGACAGATTTAGTGGAAAATCGGCTGTTGGTGACTGACTTTGTGCCGAGTGCCGAAGCCTTTTGTATTTCCTCACGGGCGATCGAGGAGTATCTGACTGCCCTCTATTATTTCCTGCGGGGTTGGATTGGCATGTTCCAGGCTCCCCCAACGATCGATGCTACAGTGCCCGTCTCGACCCAAAATCCGGAACCCCCCGTAGCCACCTTTTCTCCTCGACCTCCCTCCTCTCCCTATCCCCCCTATCCCCCTTATCCTCCCAATCCCTCGTCACCCGGCCCTTCGCCATCTATCCCTGGGCAGGGGTGGTAGAAACTGCTTCTGCGATCGTCCCGCCAATTCGTTTAGCATGATAGAGCTTTAGCACTGATTTCATCTGACGCTTGGTATTGGTTTTAGACGATGGCTCAATCCCGCCTGCGAAAATTAGGGCAGTATCTCCGTCCTCATTGGCGAGAAGCTGCTTTAGGAGTTTTGGCACTTTTTGTGGTAAATGCGTTGGGAATCTATATTCCCTTGCTGATCCGCGACGCGATCGATCGGTTGCAAGTCACCTTTAGTTACAGCCAAATTGTCTACTATGTGGTGCTAGTGGGTGCCCTGGCATCCTGTATGTGGGTGACACGGATGGCATCCCGGATCTGGTTGTTTGGGGTGGGGCGGCAGGTGGAATTTGACCTGAAGCAAAAGATTTTCGCCCATCTGTTAACCCTGGAACCGCCCTACTTCGCAGCAAATACCGTCGGTGACTTGATTAATCGCGCGACGAGTGATGTGGATAATATTCGGCGATTGTTGGGCTTTGCGGTTCTCAGTTTGGCGAATGCCATCTTTACCTATGGGCTAACCCTGCCCGTCATGTTGTTGATTGACTGGCGGCTAAGTCTACTGTCGCTATCGGTCTATCCGGTGATGCTGGTGTTGGTGCAATTGTTTAGCGATCGCCTGCGGGAACAACAACTGGCGGTGCAGGAAGAACTCTCGAATGTGAGCGAATTGATCCAGGAGGATATGAGTGGCATCTCCCTGGTGAAAATCTACGCCCAGGAAGAGAATGAGCGCCATGCCTTCCGTAAGCTGAATCAACAACTACTGGATGCCAATTTAGATCTGGCACTGACTCGAAACGTGTTGTTTCCGATCCTGCGCGGCTTATCCGGCGTGAGTTTGCTGGTGGTGCTATGGCTGGGTTCAGGTTCGATCAGTCGGGGTGAACTGAGTGTTGGCAACTTCATCGCGCTGCTGCTGTATGTCGAACGAATGGCGTTTCCTACCGCGTTGCTCGGCTTCACGATTACCGCCTACCAACGGGGAGAAGTCAGTATCGATCGGATTGAAAGTATCCTAACCGTGGAACCCAAAATTCAGGATCAGCCAGCGGCGATCGGGCTGCTGCCCAAGGAAGTGCAGGGTGAACTGGTAGCCCGCCGATTACACTTCACCTATCCGGCTCCCGGCAATACCTACCCACCTGCGGCGCTAGATGACCTGAACTTTACGATCCTGCCCCAGGAAACCGTTGCGATTGTGGGACCGATCGGCTCCGGTAAATCGACGCTGGCAAATGCTTTACTCCGGTTACTCGACATTACTCCCGGTCAACTCTGGCTGGATGGTCACGATATTACCCAGCTACGGCTGCATGATCTACGATCGGCGATCGCCTATGTGCCGCAGGAAAGCTTTTTGTTTAGTACGACGATCTCGAATAACATTCGCTATGGTAGCCCCCAAGCGGATGAGGCAGCGGTGATTCATGCCGCAAAGCAAGCTCAAATTCATAGCGAAATTCTCAACTTCCCGCAGCAATACCAGACGATCGTGGGGGAACGGGGCATTACGCTATCGGGGGGGCAACGGCAACGAACCGCGTTAGCCCGAGCCTTACTGGTCGATGCGCCGATTCTGGTGCTGGATGATGCTTTATCAAGTGTGGATAATCAGACGGCAACCGAGATTCTGAAGAATTTGTCGGCAGGCACCGATCGCAAAACGGTGATTTTCATCTCGCACCAAATGTCGGCGGCAGCGATGGCAGACCGGATTTTTGTCATGGATCACGGCAGAATTGTCCAGTCTGGTAACCATGAGGTGTTAGTGAGCCAGCCGGGACTGTATCAGGAATTATGGCAACAACATCAGTTAGAAGCCGCGTTGGAGTAGGGCAACGATCGCCCAGCCAGTACCCGCCATACCTAGCCACAATAAAACATTCCAGCGAGTTAGGCGGAGTGCCTGGTAAATGTGATCGGCAGTAATGGGCTCGATCGCGTCTCCCAGTAAGGGTTTGGGTTTGGCGACCCCTTTGTACCAATTCATACCCCCTACCTGGACACCCAAAATCGCCGCATAGGCGCACTCACTCCAGCCAGAATTGGGACTGGGATCCTTGGGAGCATCGCGCTGACAGATCCGCCAAACCTGAAGCGGTTTCCCAGACAGCAAGGCTAAGGTGAGCACCGTGAATCGGCAGGGGAGCCAGGTGAGGAGATCATCCGTTTTAGCACTGAACCAACCCAAGTCGGTATAGGGGGCAGAGCGATAGCCCACCATTGAATCGAGCGTACTCGCGGCTTTGTAAGCTAACGCCAGTGGTACACTGCCAACTCCTGGTAGTATTGCTCCCAATAGGGCATAGAACAAGGGAGCCATTACCCCGTCGGTGGCATTCTCCGTCACTGTTTCTAAAACTGCCCGCAAAATTTCAGCTTCCGGTAATTGCTCGGTGTCTCGACCGACATAGCGGCTAAGGCGCGATCGTGCCTCAATGAGATCACCTGCCTGCAAGGGTTGTAAGACTTCTGTGGCAGCATCTCGTAAACTCCGAGCCGCGAAACAACTTGCCAACAAAATGACTTCCATCAGGATGCCGACCCAGGGATGGATCCAACTTGCCAGGGTGACGATCGCCCAACCGAGTATCCCACTACCAAGGATTAACCCTAGCCCTAACCCAACTCCGGCTAGTCGTAACGCCCAAGGTTGGTTCAGCCTCTTCAAGCTCAAATGGGTGTAATTCGCGATCGCCCATCCCATGCCCTGCACCGGATGCCACCAGTCCCACGGATCACCAATCAGGTAATCCAATCCGGCTGCCAATCCTAAAACGATCGCCTCACGCCCCACCATACTGAATCTCCCCCATCCTCCCCATCCTTCCCATCGCCTCTAACCATGTTTGAGGGGTCACACCCCTGATTCTCCCTCTGAATTCCGGGGAACACTGAAACCGCATCTACTTCTATCATGAGAGGAAATTACTATGGCAAAGCTGGTTCCTGTCCAACTCGATAACGGCATGATTCTTTATATTGAAGGGCAAGAGGACACCGAAACGGAAGCGTTACGGACTACTCCGCTTCCAGGGCTGGAAGAAGAACAGGGCCGCACCCGCAAAGGGTTAGGGGATCTGCCAAACTCCCTCAAAGTGACTCCCACCCAATCAATGGAAATGGTGCAGAACACGATTCGTACCTACACGCACTATTGCCTGAATGCCTTCAAAAATGTTTCTACGGTCAATGTGGATGAAGTCACCCTCGAATTTGGGGTGAATATTAGTGCCGATGCTGGAATTCCCTACATTGCCAGTGGCAAAGCCCAAAGCAACCTCAAGATTACCGTCAAGTGTTCCTATCCCAAACCGGAGGCAAGCGAGTCAGCTACCAATGGGCAAACCAGCAACGGACAACTGCCGATCGCTCAATAACCTGCCTCACCACCTCATCTCCCTGACCTCCTCAACCCTCCTAACTCCTCACACCACAAAACTCGACTCCTGCCCCTGCGCTGCTTGCCAACTCCGGGCATCGTAATAGAGGTCTTCCAGAGAAATGCTGTAGAGCGCTTCTTTCAATTTCTGGTGCAAGCGGTTCCACAACATAAACGTCACCCAGTCTTCGGATTGCTGCATATCAGGCGTATGGCGGGGTAGGGGTTCCACCTCCTCTCCCACCGCTTCCAAAATTTGTCCTAAAGAAATCTGGGCAGGCGATCGTGCCAGTTGATAGCCACCCTGAACGCCCCGCAGCGATCGCACCAGTCCGGCTCGGCGCATTTCCATCAGGAGTTTCTCCAGATAGGGAGCCGGGAGATCCTGCCGTTGGGCGATCGCTTTGACGGAGGCAGGTCCGTAATTGGGCTGCAAACTAAGATCGAGGAGCGCCTTGACACTGTAATGTCCCCGAGTCGTGAGTTTCATAAGAAACGTAACAAATTATGGAGTGTTGACTACGGAAGTACGAAGTTTTACCAACTTTAGTTGAACTTAAGTGTGTGATATCGAATACTTATATCCAATTTAGGCGTGGCAGCAGGGTGATTGTCCACTTGTCCGCCTAGGATTGCCGTCCAGCCGCATTTTAACCAATTAGCATGAACCAGTCGTTTTCCCTGTCCCTAGCTCCCCGCTATCGCTTAGATGACGAATTACCCTGGTTAGAAGGGATCGATCCCAGCCGCCATTATTGGATTGCTGTCAATGGCGATCGCACACAGATGGTAGCGATTCCCGGTTTAGTGGCTCCCTCATTGACGCAGTTCCGGGCAACCATCCTCAGTTTCCGCGCTATGCAGCCGGGAGATCAAATGACGATCGCCCGTCCAGCCGTAGACTGTACAATTCACTGCATTAGTCAGAATTGCTTTGCGATCGCCACTGAGATCAACAAGGCTCCAGTCTGGCACTTATTTGATCAAGAAACCTTAGAAAGTTTATTAATGACCAGCCATCCGGACTGGCAATGTTCACCTCAGGATGTTGAGCTTGGTCGCCGGATGTTGATGCGTTCCTGGCACCAGGTGGCAGCCGCCTAGAGTCAACCTAACGGCGGAATTTGGCTAATTCCTTCAGGGAAGCCAGTAGCTTAACCCGAACTAAAAATAGTTCGTTCCAGGGACTCAAAACCATTGTCCAGGAAACATTGACTGTAAATAACGAGGTTTGTACGTTGCCAGCAATCTCAAACTCGGTGCAGCCATCATCCAGCGATCGCGAATTGCCCCACTGGGGTCGCAGAATTAAGCCCTGAGCTTCTTTCACCAGGTAGTCAGCGATCTCCTCGCGTCCGACGATTTGACCTTCAAACGGGGGTTGCAAGGCACCGTCCTCAGCAAAGAGTTGGCTGGTTGTCTGAAATTCTCCGGCGTTCAGTAATTCAAAGTAGCGGAGGATGACTGGCTCGGTAATGCCTTCAATGGTGAAAGCGGCAGAGGTTTCGGGCGCGATCGCAGATGATGGTGGGCTAGGACGCTGCATAGTTTCTCTAGAAATTAACCAATAAAAAAGGGAAGTAAGTAACCACCCACTTCCCTCATGGATTCCGCATAGTTCATGGAACTAAAGTTAATGGGAGGTTGATCAGGGGTATTCTGATCCCTTCCTTAGAAGGCTAAGGGGTCTACTCCCATGCCGACGACTACATTCCGGAGGATTGTGATCTGCTGACCTCGATCGAGGAGTTTGAGATCAACCAAACTTGTTTCGGCTTCCTTGGAAAGGCGATAGTCCGCAGGCATGGGAATGACACTGCCTTGAGTCATCCATTCGGCTAACTGATACCAAAATGCCAGCTTGGTATTTGCACTCAGGACACCATAGGCGCGGGTAGCGGGGTTGCTGACCTGGTTAACCAAATCGCGCATGAACTGAAGCTGTTCCGCCTGAGACATTTGCTGCACCTGGTTAAGCAAGCCTGCGGCTAATTGAAGTCGTGCGGCACCGGGAGCGGCGGCAGTAATGGCTTTACCTAAGTCGGTGTAGATATACCAGAGCAACGCTAACTGATCGTCGGTAGTGAGACGCTTGATGCGATCGGTCAGAGTTAGAACAGGATTGGCGGCTGCCGCTGCGGCGAGATAGGGATTCGTAAACCGATCAGTTGTGAAGGTCATAAGCTCTCCTTTGGACTAGATACGTGACTCAACTCGTTCACTAGATGGTGTCAAAATCGGCAGTAGTGGCTGCGATCGTCAGATGGTTCTGAGGAGGACAGCTTGCCTATTGATTGAACGCCGGAGGGGTTAACGCTCCACATTTGCCAGTATGCAACATTTATTTACAAATTGACAATAAACTTTACGAATAATCTGAATTAGGTTTTTCTATGGACGAAATATCACGGCTGCAAGGGGCAAATCGGCAGGCTATGACCGACGCGATTCGGCAACAGGCTTTGGAGTTAGGGTTTCACAAAGTTGGCATGGCTGAAGTAGACGCGAGCAATTTACCGTCAGCAGACCCGTTACAACGCTGGTTAGCCCAGGGATACCACGCGGATATGGCTTGGATGACGAACCCGAAACGGCAAGATATCCGGCAGGTGATGCCAGAGGTCCGATCGGTGATCTGTGTGGCGCTGAATTATTACAGTCCCGAACAACGTCCTGAAGGAGGGCAATACGCCAAAATTGCCCGGTATGGTTGGGGACGGGATTATCACAAAGTGCTGCACAAGAAACTGAAAGCCTTAACCCGGTGGCTCCAGGAGCAGGGAGAGCACATTCAGGCGCGTTATTATGCCGATACTGGCCCTGTCCCTGATAAAGTTTGGGCAGAACGGGCGGGGATTGGCTGGATTGCCAAAAATGGGAATTTAATTACCCGAGACTATGGCTCCTGGGTATTTTTGGGAGAAGTGTTAACAAATTTAGAGTTAGTTCCCGATCGTCCCCATACGGCGCACTGTGGCACCTGTACCCGGTGTATGGTGGCTTGCCCTACTGGAGCGATTCCCACTCCGGCAACAGTAGATGCCAATCGCTGTATTGCCTATCACACGATCGAGAATCGGGCGGAAACTTTACCGGCAACCGTAGAATTACACGGCTGGGTGGCAGGCTGTGATATTTGTCAAGAGGTCTGCCCCTGGAATCAGCGCTTTGCCCAACCGACGGATGTCCCTGAGTTCCAGCCGTATCCGGGGAACATTGCGCCGACCTTAACGGAACTGAGTCAACTGTCGGAAGCGGACTATGAGCGGCGGTTTCCGGCTTCGGCACTGCGACGAATCAAACCCTGGATGTGGCGGCGGAATGCTCAGGCAAATTTATGTTCACGATCGCAGCGAAATTCTTAAGAAAAAATGAATTTATGAAGAAAAGCTTGGAAAATCGTTACATCCCTTAATAAGTAGACTATCTTAGATTTAAGTAGTTTTAAGCGGAGCTTCTGGGTGCTATGTCTCAACCCTGCCTCCTCCCCCAGGCTGATGTGACTCTCCAACAACTCATGGCAGAAAATGCCGAGTTGCAGAAATATTTAGCGGCTCAGAAGAAGGTGATTGCTTCCTTAGAGCGGCGGGTAGGGCGATCGCTCGATAGCCTGGGAGTGCATGTCACGCGTCTGAGTGAGCAGGGAAACTCAACCGCAAACTGGCATCAGCATTTAAGCTCTGTGCAGAGTGAAGTGGATGCGCTCTGTGATCTCTTAGCAGACACGATGCTGCTGCAAAAACTAGAAGCCGGTAAGGTGGAAGTCCATCTAGAAGCTTTAAACGTACAGCCCGTTCTTGCCTCGGTGAGCCGCCATCTACTGGAACCGAAACATGGTGGTCAGGTGCGCTTACTCTGTGAGATTGATGCCAACTTGCCACTTGCATGGGCAGACCAGGATTTAACAGAAGCGGTACTGATGGATTTGTTGGCCAGGGGCTTACGATATTCTGATGCCGATATTGCTGTCATCTTAGGGGCGAGTGCCGATCGGGAGTGGCTTGATTTAAGGGTGACGGCTCAACGGTTTGCTCCTCCGGGCAATCGAGAGTTCGCTACGGAAATCGCTTTGTGCTGCCGTCGGATTGAAGTCCAGCGTGGGAAAATTGCTTGCCAACTCAGACCGGATGGGCTACAAACAGTGACAATTTCCTTACCGCTTGCTGTTGATTGAGCCGTCTTTTCTTAGAGGATGCTTTAAAAGTCCTTTTGCCAGTAGCCATAGATCCGATCCCCCTAAATCCCCCTTGATAAGGGGGACTTTGAATACCGAGTTTCCCTAAAATTGGGGGGCTAGGGGGCAGAATGCAGGATTTTGAGGTATTTGAGGAGATGTGTGTACACCGTAGCCTTTTTAAGGGGGGCTGGGGGGATCTCTGAGTGCTCAACATCACAGCTAATACCTTTTTAAACACTCTCTTAAATTAAAAGTATAAGAATTGTTTAAATCAGTGAGAACATTCTCAGATTGAAAACGTGTTTTTTAAATCACAAAACCTCTGTAGTGTTCAAGGTTTGCAGAGGTTTTGTGGTTGTGTTAATCAGCGATAGGTTGTCTAGAAATGAATAGGGCTAAATTTTTGGCAGTGGTTTTTCAGGCATGAGCCTGGGGCGATCGCGGCGCAGTTTTTGATGGGAGCGATCGTTGTAACTGCTGCGGTAGGCGGTTTATAGGTATTGGTAGTTAGCCGATGTGGTGGCTTAACTGATTGTGGAACAAGCCTTCTGTTTGTACTGGATGAGTCAAGTTAACCTCTATCTATAGGGGATTGTATTACTGAGCAAAATCGCCTTTTCTTATTAAGAAACCCTGACGAATTTCTCCAAATAGCGATAATTCTCTTAAGGTAAACGTAATTGAATCGTTGGCAACAGTTCAGCCTCCTAGCGCAAGTTTATTATCGCTCTGTTGATCCGAAATCTGACTAGCTACATCGAGCTAATGCTCAACGTTGAAAGAAAGCAGAATGGTGAACTTATGGTAGCAACCCCTTCAAAACCCATCACGAATACCGTATCAATCAGTGCTTTCGGTCAAGCCCGATCGACGATCGCTGGAACTCCGCTCTCGCCGGAAGAATTGCAACGGATGGATGCCTACTGGTCTGCCTGTAATTATTTGGCAGTCGGGATGATTTATCTGAAAAACAATCCCTTGCTGCGAGAGCCGTTAAAGTCAGAAGATGTCAAAACTCGCTTATTAGGGCATTGGGGTTCGAGTCCAGGCTTGTCCTTTGTTTATACCCATCTGAATCGGTTGATCAAGAAATATGACCAGGACATGATTTATCTGGCAGGCCCCGGTCATGGCGCACCGGGAGTGTTGGGGCCGGTGTATTTAGAGGGCACGTACTCGGAAATCTACCCCAACTGTAGTGAAACCGAGGAGGGCATGAAGCAATTCTTCAAGCAATTCTCATTTCCGGGCGGAGTCGGTAGTCACTGCACCCCGGAAACGCCTGGTTCGATTCATGAAGGCGGTGAACTGGGCTATAGCCTGTCCCATGCTTACGGGACGGTATTCGATAATCCCGACCTGATTACGGCGGTGATGGTCGGTGATGGGGAAGCGGAAACGGGTGCCCTGGCCACCGCATGGCACTCGAATAAATTTATTAATCCGATTCGGGATGGAGCGGTGTTACCTATCCTGCACTTGAACGGCTACAAAATTAATAACCCGACGGTGCTGGCACGCGTTAGCCATGAGGAACTCGAAAATCTGTTTAAGGGCTACGGATATACTCCCTATTTTGTTGAAGGGGACGATCGCGAATCGATGCACCAGGCGATGGCTGCCACCCTGGATCGGTGTCTTGAAGATATCAAAGCGATCCAATCTGAAGCTCGTTCCTCAGGGGTAGCGCAGCGTCCGCGTTGGCCAATGATTGTGCTACGGACTCCCAAAGGCTGGACAGGTCCGAAGGAAGTGGATGGTCATAAGGTCGAAGGCTTCTGGCGGGCACATCAGGTACCCATGGCAGCCATGCACACCAATCCAGACCATTTGAAAATGCTGGAAGAATGGATGCGGAGTTACAAGCCAGAGGAATTATTCGATCGCAATGGTCAATTAATTCCGGAACTGCGGGCACTAGCTCCCCAAGGAACTCGCCGGATGAGTGCCAATCCCCATGCCAATGGCGGTCTGGTGCGGCGGGAGTTAAAGCTACCCGATTTCCGCAACTACGGAGTTGAGGTGGGGAAACCGGGACATATCGCTGCTGAGAATACCCGATCGTTAGGGGTGTTTCTGCGGGATGTGATGCAGCAGAACATGGATTGCTTCCGGGTATTTGGACCCGATGAAAACACCTCAAATAAACTGATGGATATCTACCAAGCCAGTAAGAAGTTCTGGATTGCTGAATATCTGCCAGAAGACAACGATGGGGGTGAGTTGGCAACGGATGGTCGTGTGATGGAGATGCTGAGTGAGCATACTCTAGAAGGGTGGCTAGAAGGTTATTTACTGACTGGACGGCATGGTTTCTTCTCGACCTACGAAGCGTTTGTGCATGTGATTGATTCAATGGTGAATCAGCATTGTAAATGGTTGGAAATTTGTCAGCATATTCCCTGGCGTGCCGATATTTCCTCGCTGAACTTGCTGATTACCTCAACCGTATGGCGGCAGGATCACAATGGCTTCACCCACCAAGATCCTGGTTTTCTGGATGTGGTCGTGAACAAGAGTCCGGAAGTCACCCGGATTTATCTGCCCCCAGATGCCAATTCTCTGTTATCCGTAGCGGATCACTGCCTGCGGAGTAAGAACTACGTCAATGTGATTGTGTCGGATAAACAACTGCACTTGCAGTATATGGACATGGATGCCGCGATTAAACATTGCACCAAAGGCATTGGCATCTGGGAGTGGGCAAGCAACGATCGCGGTGAAGAACCCGATATTGTCATGGCAACGGCAGGCGATATTCCGACATTGGAAGCGTTGGCAGCGACCGTGATGTTGCGCGAAGAGTTTCCAGATTTGAAGATTCGCTTCGTCAATGTTGTGGATCTATTCCGGCTACAACCCGATACCGAGCACCCGCATGGCTTGAGCGATCGCGACTTTGATAGCCTGTTCACCCTGGATAAACCCGTGATCTTTAACTTCCACGGTTATCCCTGGTTAATTCACCGACTAGCCTACCGTCGGCACAACCACAACAATATGCATGTGCGCGGCTACAAGGAAAAGGGCAACATCAACACACCGCTAGAGTTGGCGATTAACAACCAGATTGACCGTTTTAGTGTGGCGATCGATGTCATCGATCGAGTGCCTAAACTGAAGGTGGCAGGTGCCCACGCCAAAGAGCGATTCAAGAACATGCAAATTGAATGTCGGCACTATGCCTATGAGTACGGGGTGGACAAACCGGAAATTGTGAATTGGAAGTGGCCTTATTAACGGCTGATTACTAATCAATTCTGCAAAATGGGGGATAGTCTGACTGTCTCCCATTTCTGTTGCAAATGAATAGTAGATAATTGTGAATGTTGCATTAGCGAGGATGTGATGAGAGTTGCTGTATTTAGTACCAAGCCCTACGATCGCGAGTTTTTAGAGGCGGCAAACACGATCGCGGGTCACAAGCATGAGTTCACCTACTTTGAAGCTCGGTTAACTAAGGATACGGCAACTCTAGCAGCGGGCTATGCGGCGGTTTGCGTGTTTGTGAATGATGAAGTGACGGCTGAAGCATTAAAAATTCTGGCTGCACAAGGAACTCGTTTAATTGCGTTGCGTTGTACGGGTTTTAATAATGTCGATGTTAAAGCGGCGACGCAACTCGGGATTACGATCGTGCGAGTCGTCAACTATTCTCCCTATTCCGTCGCGGAACATGCGGTGGGATTAATCCTGACGCTGAATCGCAAGTTTCATAAAGCCTATAACCGAGTCCGGGAAGGCGATTTTTCCCTCAATGGGCTATTAGGATTTGATTTACATGGACGCACGATCGGGTTAGTGGGTACGGGAAAAATCGGCTTAATTCTAGGTCAAATTATGGCGGGATTTGGCTGCAAATTGTTAGGCTATGATCTATATCCGACTCCGAAATTTGAAGCGATCGGCGGTCGGTATGTTGACTTACCAGAACTGTGGGCACAGTCGGATATTATTTCGCTCCATTGTCCCCTCACCCCAGAAACTCATCATATTATTAATCACTCTGCGATCGAGCAAATGAAATCGGGAGTGATGCTAATTAATCCCAGTCGCGGCGCATTAATTGATACGGAAGCTGTGATTGCTGGATTGAAATCGAAAAAGATTGGTTATCTTGGAATCGATGTTTATGAACAAGAAGCCGATTTGTTTTTTGAAGATTTATCTGAGGAAATTATTCAGGATGATGTGTTCCAACGGTTAATGACTTTTCCCAATGTGTTAGTGACGGCTCACCAAGCTTTCTTTACCGCCGATGCGATGGATGATATTTCTCGCACGACGATCGAAAGCTTAACGGACTTTGAACAAGGCAATCTTCTCAAAAACGAACTGAAATTACCTCTAGAAAAAAGACCTACGGCTAGCATTTCTTAGTCTTAAATTGACTCTATTCTCAGGGGAATGTAATTTTGCTGTGACACTCGATGGCAGCATTGTCACACGACTTTTGCTCCCTTTACCGTCTCTGACCACGATTTGCTGTTGAGTAAAGTCAACATCCTTAACCCGTAAGCGCAACCCTTCGATTAAGCGAAGACTGTTCCCGTAAAGTAGCTTTACGACCAGTTGATAAATACCGTCACATGATATGGGAACAGCGGACGCGATCGCTTCCAGATTGCAACGATTTCAGAGGGTTGGCATAAAACTAAAGGTGATCGCACTATCTTTTTGATCTTGGGCAAACTCAAAGTGTCTACAAATCACCAGACTCTAGTTTTTTCCTGATTTGATCAAGATAGGCTTTCCCATCGCTAATATTTAGAGTAGTTCCAGCTTGCCACGATTTCAATTCAGAAAATGCCTGTTTGCTTTCTGTTTTTAGATTTTCTGTAAGCAAATAGGCATTTGGTTAACTCATTTTGCCCATTTGCTAACTCATTTCAAGGTTTTAAGTAAGTAAACAGGCGATCGACTGTCTCATTTTGGTGTGTTCCGCAAGCAAATTAGCCATTTGCTTTCTCAAACTGGAGTTTGCTTATTCATTTCAGTATTTTCCGCAAACAAACGGGGCATTGACCAACTAATTTCAGTTAATTGGGAATCCATCACCGCGATTGCGCAGGTGCTGAACATCTTGCTCAAAGGCTTCTACATCGTCATGAATACAAATGCCGCGATCGACACTAGTGACAGTTCATAACTCTGCTGAACGTCGATCATGACATCAGTATCGACTATGTACGTTTCCCCTCTTACACTAATTCCTTAACTAAACTGCTCCTAGCTGATACACAAGCTGCCTTGTTTCAACTTAAGAACCTTAACCTTCTGCTTCAGTTGTCGAAGACATTTCATGAATTAGATTGCCGACATGATTCTGGAATGCTACCAGTCCACCCCTTACATCCCAATATTGGTGAAATTGCAGCATCTGATTTTCAGCAGCTAAATCATGGGCAGCACCATCCCCTACAATATAATCAGAGCCAAAAAAGTCTCGCTGATGTCGTAACTTATCCCAATCAAAATCTTCAGGTGGCATCCATAAGGCTTTCACAACTCTGTAGATACACCACTCATCAGAATCACTCTTATACAATTCATCATCTAGAAATTCAACCAAGTGAGTAACTTTTGCTTTTTGAAGTAAAAGCATTAAATCTCCTTTCTTAGGTTTCTTAGCGTTACCTTTATTACTAGAATCACGCCAAGCTAGTCGAAATATCTTAGCTTCTGGAATAGGCATTTCGCTAAGTTTGTCATAAGCCCAAAGTTTATCATCACCTTTGTGCTTGACATTTTTAATCCATCTCAATTTAGATAAATCCATAAATTCAACTTTCACTTTTGGAGAATAAAGAAACCATCATTGAAAGGATTTAGATGTCTTTTTGGTGTAGAACCAAGGCGATCCCTCCTGAAACGAAGCACAAAAACTTTACTCGTCTGCTCCAACTGGGTTATTAGCTGGCTGGCGCTGGGCAATCTGCATCAATAGGCGCAATGCCTCGTTAACAGCATCTTCAGTTGGAAATGCTTGTGCTACATCAGGATCTAGAAGCACAAGATTAGTTCCTGCTCGATAACGCTCCACATATTTTCCTCTGACACCTCCGACTAACTGAGAAAAATCATACTCAGGTCGTAATTCGTCGTCCATCTCGTTATCAGCGTCCTTCTTCATAAAATCTCCGTTCCTGACGGGTGGCTTTTCAAGTCCGGGTTCCATTCAAATTCCATTCAAAACTACTCACGTTTAACCACATTTGAAGTTTACAGCTAGACCCTCTTTAGTCAGCTTCAAGGTAAACTTCTTCTTCATGCCATTGCGTCACTGGATTTCATCTCACTAAAATGTTATCTATGATTGCCATATCGCGAGACTCATTGATGTTGCCTTGATCGAGTATGCTGTGGGCGGTATCTATTCATACATTGGTTATGAGGGTAGAATGTATACTACAGCGCAAGCATTGAGGTGTTTTCAGCTTTGCTGTGATTTAACCAGCAAATATTGCTCGATTGATTTGGTGGCTCTGGATAAACGCACAGGGTATGTGATTATCTTGTCGAAAGAAGAAATTAACATTGAGATTGACCCGAATGGAGATTGGAGGTTCGTATGAGCGTGAAACCAGATTTCACTGTAATGACAACTCAAGAACTCCGAGCCTATGTCTTAGAGCATCGAGATAATGAAGAAGCCCTACATGCCTATCTTGATAGACGACATTCTGAAAATCCAAACTCACGGGTTTATAAAGCTGAAGATAATGTAAGTGAAGCGATCACAGAGTATTTGGAGAGTAAGAGGCAGCAGAAGGCTTAATATATCTAACTTACTTCAATGGGTTGTGCCACTGTAACTATGGCAATTTCTCCCATTCCTCCTGTACTCCTGTTACAGTCTGCTCCACAACTAAAGAATCTAAGTAACGAGACAGCGCGAAGAAACCTGCCCTTAATGCAATTGAATGAGCAGTCCACCCCTCTTGGGTTATCCTACTAGCATCAGCCCCTGCATCAACTAATAATTTTGCGACTTCTAAGTTGCCACAGACAGACGCTGTCATTAAAAAACTCCAACCTTCCCCTAAATTCCGGTTAACATCTACTCCCGCTATTAGAAGTAGTTTAATCATCTCAATCTGATTAGATGAAATCGCAACTTCTAGCGGGTGTCGTGCTACGCATAAATCCAGACCAATTTTTAGCTCAATTAGAGTTCTGGCAGCGTTTAAACTGCCAATTTCAAGAGCATGTTCAAGAGGTGAATAACCAAAATTCATTAAGAATTCAATAATTTTAATATGATTGCTTCCTAATATATTCTTAACTAATAATTCATCATCATTATCAATAGCATCTAACAGCCGCTCTAGATAGCTCTGAGTCACTTAAAGACCTCCATTCTACTGATAAAAACAGTTCCATTATTGGATTTCATCTCACTAAAAACGGTGAACGATCGCGGAAACTCGTCCTGCTACCATTCACCGTTCTACTAGTTGCTGAAAGTTAATTGCCGACTAACGATGGGCTTGTTGCAGCATCAGGGCTTGTAGGGTTAAGTCTGAAGAGCGGGGACTAATCAGGCTGACCAGACGATCGCGTAAGGTTTCCCAATGTACGCCATCAAGATTGGGTAACACCAAATGCGCTGTGTTCACTCGATCGGGATCGCCTAATCCCACTGTCCACATACCAGCCCGCAGACCGGCTTCAATTCCGGCAGCGGCATCTTCAACAATGATGCAGGTTTCGGGGGGTAACTCCAACACATGAGCCGCGTGAAGGAAGACATCCGGGGCAGGTTTGGAGTGTTGCACACTTAACCCATCCGCGATCGCATCCATGTACTCCGCAATCCCCAGGCGATCGATGACTTCCCGCGCATTTTTGCTGGCGGAACCGAGGGCAATTCTAATGTCTGCCGCTCGTAGTTCCTTCAACAAAGGAAGCACACCGGGAAGGAGATGATCGGGAGTAATCGTGCGAATCAATTCCAGGTAATAACCGTTTTTGCGGGTCATCATTTCCTGAAGCTGTTCTTCGGATACCGATCGCCCGTTCAACAAATACAACAGAGAATCGCGGCGAGAAATTCCGCGTAAGGCTTCATTGGTCGTGCGATCGAAGGGGATGCCTTCTTCGTCTGCCAACCGCTTCCAACCTTGATAGTGGAACTCGGAAGTATCGGTTAACACACCATCCAGATCAAAGATTACGCCTCGGAAGACCGGACAGTGAGGCAAGGAAATTGCCGTGGGAGAAAGAGTAGCCATTTCGTGCGGGAATTTAGGTTGACGCGCTTCGGTCGATCGCAGGTCAAACTCATAGGTCTGTCCCTGCCAAGTCAGGTTAAATTTGAGGCGAGTCCAGTTGGCTGGCAGTTTAGGACTAGCAACAGGACCATTGGCAGTAAAGCGAATGCCAGCAAAGCCAAACACCACCGCTTGCCAAACGCCTCCTGTCGAAGCGGCATGGATGCCTTCCGCTGCATTCCCCCGCACATCTGCCAGATCGACTAACGCCGATCGCGTGAAGTGTTCGTAAGCGGCGGCTGGTTGCTCCAATTCACAGGCGAGAATGGCATGAACCGCCGGCCCCAAGGATGATCCGTAAGTGTGGTCGGTGCGCGGCACGTAGTAATCCCAGTTGGCTTGTAGCACCTGACGACGATCGAGCTTGCCATGACCAAAGTTCTCTTGACGCAACAGATACAACAGCATTAAGGCATCGGGTTGCTTCAACACTTGCCGTTCATTGCCGCCTTCAATCCCCAAAATCGCTTGCATCGATCGCGTCCGGGGCTCGTAGTCTTGCAGATTGATATCGGTCAGATCAAAGAAACCATCGAATTGCTCAAATAAACCTGTCTCCGGATCTTGGGCAATCCAGATTTTGGCAATGATATCGCGCCAGTGGTCAAGTCGGGCAGAACTCAGATCTAACTTGTCTTTCAGTTCATGGATGCGATCGGGACATGCCTGACACATCCAATCCACCACCTGTAACGCGGTTTCCAGATGCCATTTCACCATCGCATTGGTGAAGATGTTGTTATTAATCCGCTCATGGTACTCATCGGGCCCAATCACATCATTAATTTCATAGCGATCGGCGGCTGCATTCCATTCCGCCCGACTACCCCAGAACACCGCCGTATCCAGAATGATTTCCGCACCATAGGCTTGCATCCAGTCGCGATCGCCCGTGGCTTGCCAGTATTGCCACACCGCGTAGGCAACATCGGCGGTAATGTGCAGTTCAATATCACCACACCAGATCCGCACTAAGCCTTCGCCACTCATGTGCGGCACCCATTTCGGGGTGACTTCATCGCCGGTATCGGCACTTTCCCAGACATACATCGCCCCTTCATAGCCAGCGGCTTTGGCTTTGCGGTGGGCACCGGGCAACATGTGGTAGCGGTAGGTCAAGAGGTTGCGGGCTAATTCCGGTTGCGTGTAGGTCAGACAGGGCAGAATGAAGATCTCGGTGTCCCAGAATACATGCCCGCGATAGGCAAAGCCGGAGAGGGTTTTAGCCGGAATGCTGACTTTAGTATCATGACGGGGAGCGGCAATCAGCAGTTGGAACAGGTTGTAGCGTACCGCCAACTGCGCCGTAGAATCGCCTTCAATCACGATATCATTCGTCTGCCAAACCGCTTCCCAGACCGCTTCGTGATTCGATCGCAGCGTACTGTAATCCGGCAAACTCAACAGCTTTTCCCGAACTGCCTGAGCCGGATGAGAGACATCGCGGGAGGTAAAGACAGTCACCGTTTTCTCCAGATTCACGGATTGCCCAGCTTGCACCTGGAAGTGAGCCACCAGCGTGGGATAGCCTGGAACTCCCATCGGTAAAGTGACTGCGGACTCTACACCGGAAATCGCCAGCCGCATTGCCATCGCCAGATCAATTCTGGAGTGGCGACTCTGGACATGCAGCCACACTGATTGGTCGGTATTGCCCTGATCCAAAGGATTCCAGTGCAGTAGGCCTTGTGTATCGCTATAACCATTCAGACTGGCATGAACTTCGATCGCGCCTGTAAAGTCTACCGAAGTCACCTGACAACGTACTCCCAGCACATGCTGATCGGCAAGACTAGCAAACCGCTCGAAGTGAAACTCTAACGTATGTCCTGCCGGACTGCGCCACCGCACCACCCGATGCAAAATCCCGTGGTACAAATCCAGGTAACGTCGGTAAGCCAGCACAGTTCCTTGATCGAGACGGAAGCGTTCCCCAGCCACACTAATCAGTAATGGCAACCAGTTGGGCACGTTGACTAATTCCGTTTTGGCGATCGCCACATCATCATAGACCCCATTAATCAGGGTGGCAGGGCAATCACCGGGATAACTTTCTTCAAAACTGCCTCGGGTTCCCAGATAACCATTTCCTAAGGTGAAAACGGTTTCTTTGTGGTGCAGTTGGGTCGGGCTAAATTCGCCTTCCGTAGTTTCGATAACAATCCAATCAGCGTAATGCATTCTGAAATTTACCTGTCGCGTGAGTCTAGGGGTGGGCTAGGGCATAACACTCTTCAGCACTGTTTGGGCAAACAGCACTGGGTAGCGCAGCGGTCGATGCGTAGTCGAGAATTTCTTTCTAAAGTTGATAAGCAGGATCTCTAAGACTGAACTCAGTAGAAAAACCTGAATCGCCGCAAGTAAGTTGGCATGGTGCGTAGAGGGTTTCCAGTGCTGATTCCTTTATTTTTCCTCCAAAAGAGGAATCTTTCAGGAAACTTGCGTTCGATCAGACTAGAGTTCTCCTACAAAGTTAGAGTTCCCATTATTGAACCGCTCGATCGCGTCTTTGAACCACGATCGTATTGTTTTGAAAACAATAAAAAAGCAACTTGACAAATTGGGGAGACCCAACTGGTAGCTGACCTCAGATCCAACTGGTTCAAATGAATGAAACGCTGCCTCTGCTCGGCTATCAGCTACTAGTAGTTTCTTACATGACGAATGCACCTGTTTCGGAAGAAAAGGTCGTATTTTTTGGAAAAGTTAATTTCCGAAAATCTTTCTTTAACGAATTAAACGAATACTCCTTCCGCAATTTTCACCACCTGCCCTCCTACAAATACTTCGATCGCATCATTCACTGGTTGAGCTTGAAGGAACAATAGCGATGGTCTACCAATTTCATACCCCTGTTCTACCCGCACATCGATCGCCGCCGTTCCCAGGTAACGATGCTGTACTAGATATCCGGCAAAACACCCATTCGCACTCCCCGTTGCTGGATCTTCTGGTATACCTACAGCATAGGCGAACATCCTGGCACTAAAGTGATTCGCCGGATTACGGGTTTCTGGACAGAACACAAATACCATTTTGGCTTGCAGCGGTTCGACCAATGCCAACAGGCGATCGATATCCACCTTAATTTGCTGTAAATCCGCCAATGTTTTCAATGGCACAATTACAAATGGCACCCCCGTAGAGACTTCCTGAATCGGAAAGCGGGGATCAATCGCGTCTACCGGTAACCCTAAGACTGGAGCCACCTGTTCAGCCGCTAAATTTTCGCCAAATCCGGGAGAATTCTGTCGCATTCTTAACATATTCGGCACTCGATCGCGATAATTCAGCGTTACGGGAATCTGCCCCACTTGTAAGTTCAGAATCACCTGATCAACCGGCTGCTGAATCACAGTTTGTTGCAAAACAAATGCCGTCCCCAAGGTTGGATGTCCGGCAAAAGGTAGCTCCGTAGCCGGAGTAAAAATTCGCACATCGTAGCCCCCATTTTCCAACTTTGGCGAGAGGATAAACGTGGTTTCTGAAAAGTTAATTTCCTTCGCAATTTGTTGCATTTCAGCAGTCGATAGATCGCCAGCATCGGTAAAGACGGCTAACTGATTGCCCGCGTATTTCATCTCGGCAAAGACATCTACAATCCAGAAAGGCAAATTATTCATCGTCGTTTGGCATGATTCAGGCGTTGCCAGTATAGCTGCCACCTGGCTAGAGGCATTGCCGTTCCTTCTGATATCGCCTCCTTGATACAATGGAGGACGGCTTAGATCGACAAGAGGAACCCGATGGCAGAAACGCTGATGTTTAACGCCCTGCGTGAGGCGATCGATGAAGAAATGGCGAAAGACCCCACCGTGTTAGTGATGGGTGAAGATGTGGGGCATTATGGCGGTTCCTATAAAGTCACCAAAGATCTGTATCAGAAATACGGTGATCTGCGGCTACTGGATACCCCGATCGCCGAAAACAGCTTTACAGGGATGGCAATTGGAGCCGCCATGACTGGATTACGCCCGATCATCGAAGGGATGAACATGGGCTTTTTGCTGCTGGCATTTAACCAAATTGCCAATAATGCCGGGATGTTGCGCTATACTTCCGGCGGCAACTTCAAGATCCCGATCGTGATTCGCGGTCCGGGGGGAGTCGGTCGCCAGCTTGGGGCGGAACACTCGCAACGCCTGGAAGCGTATTTCCATGCCGTCCCTGGACTGAAGATTGTTGCCTGCTCTACGGCCTACAACGCCAAAGGTCTGCTGAAGTCCGCCATCCGCGATGAGAATCCCGTCCTGTTCTTCGAGCATGTCTTGCTCTATAACCTGAAGGAAAATTTGCCCGACGGAGAATATTATCTGCCATTAGATAAAGCGGAAGTCGTGCGGAAAGGGAAAGATGTCACTATCCTGACCTACTCCCGGATGCGTTATCACGTCCTGAGAGCCGTCGAAACGCTGGAGAAAGAAGGTTACGACCCCGAAGTGATCGATCTCATTTCGCTGAAGCCCTTCGATTTTGAGACGATCGGAGCCTCGATTCGCAAAACCCACAAAGTTTTGATTGTGGAAGAATGTATGCGGACAGGTGGCATTGCGGCGGAATTGATCGCCTCGATCAACGATCGCTACTTCGATGAACTGGATGCGCCCATGATCCGATTGTCGTCCCAGGACATTCCGACTCCCTATAACGGCACCTTGGAAAGTCTGACGATCGTTCAGCCTCCTCAAATTATCGAAGCGGTGAAAAAACTGGTCGATAACAAGTTCTAATCGTTCAGGCGTTTTTAGTTAGGGTCATAGATTTTAGCCACTGTAGGGGCGAACGGTTGTTCGCCCTCATTGGTTTATGCCGATCGTCTGCTCCTGTGAATTAGGAATAATTGCTCACTTAAATTGTTTGATCCCGATTTCTTAACCTTTAGCTTCTAGAAAAAACTTTACAAAAATCCAGTTAAAACTCTAGTTAAGCATTAAGAATCGTTGCAACTTTACCCCACAATTTTATTGGCAGCGATCAGCTATAACCTAGACGAAATGAACCATCCAGCTATTTTTTGCTAATTGCAACATTTTCCCAGTTGCGATCGTCTCCTGACTCAAGATGCTGCACTGTTTGAGACAATCTATAAGCGTTAACCGTTCAGCCCCGCTAGGAATTTGGAACTCAACTCTTAACAAGGTGATTTTGAGAGGTTGTTTGAACAGTGAAACTAATTAGCTAAGCTGCCCCCCTAGCCCCCCAATTCTGGGGGGAACCAGATTCAAAGTCCCCCAGAATATAGCCTGACGGCATCGTAGAAAGGGGGATTTAGGGGGCAAGTGAACAGCATTGATCCCTTTGAAGCATCCTCTGAAGTGTCAAATTGTTGCCTTTTAACACGCACACGTTAGCTTTTGTCTTCCTCAACTACCCCGATTCGACTCTGATTCCGCGTTCCCAACTCCTAGCCCCTGACGCTGACTTCCCGATCATGAAGCGAGGCACTCTATGAAATTGGCTTACTGGATGTATGCTGGACCCGCCCACATTGGCACTCTCCGCATTGCCAGTTCTTTTAAGAACGTTCACGCCATCATGCACGCCCCTCTGGGTGACGACTACTTTAATGTCATGCGCTCCATGCTCGAGCGGGAACGTGACTTTACCCCAGTAACCGCCAGTATCGTCGATCGCCATGTGTTGGCGCGGGGTTCCCAGGAAAAAGTGGTGGATAACATTACCCGCAAGGATCAGGAAGAACGCCCTGACCTGATTGTTTTGACTCCCACCTGCACCTCCAGCATTCTGCAAGAAGATTTGCAAAACTTTGTGGAACGGGCGCAACTAGAAGCGAAAGGCGATGTGATGCTGGCGGATGTCAACCACTATCGCGTCAATGAACTGCAAGCCGCCGATCGCACCCTACAGCAAGTCGTGCAGTTCTACATTGAAAAAGCTCGGCGCAAAGATGACTTAGCGACCGCGAAAACTGAGCAGCCCTCCGTCAACATCATCGGCATGTCCACCCTGGGTTTCCACAACCAGCACGACTGCACCGAACTCAAGCGATTGATGGCAGATCTGGGCATTACGGTCAACGAAGTCATCCCCGAAGGGGCATCGGTTCATAACCTGAAAAATTTACCCAAAGCCTGGTTCAACCTCTTGCCCTACCGGGAATTGGGGCTGATGACCGCCCAATATCTACAACAAGAGTTTGGCACCCCTTACGTGGACATCACGCCGATGGGAGTGGTCGAAACGGCTCGTTGTCTGCGGAAGATTCAACAGGTGTTGAACGAACAGGGAGCCACTGTTGATTACGAATCCTATATCGACAACCAAACTCTGCATGTTTCCCAAGCTGCCTGGTTCTCACGATCGATCGACTGCCAGAACCTCACAGGCAAGAAAGCCGTTGTCTTTGGGGACAATACCCACGCGGCAGCGATGACCAAAATTCTGGCTCGGGAAATGGGCATCCATGTGGTGATGGCAGGCACCTATTGTAAGTATGATGCCGATTGGTTCAGAGAGCAGGTCAGCGAATACTGTGATGAAATCCTGATCAGTGAGGATAATGCCGAAATTGCCAACGCGATCGCTCGGCTGGAACCCTCTGCTATCTTCGGGACGCAAATGGAACGCCATGTCGGCAAACGGTTGGATATTCCCTGTGGGGTGATTGCCTCACCGATTCATATTCAAAACTTCCCGATCGGCTACAAACCGTTCCTCGGCTACGAAGGCACCAACCAAATTACCGATCTGGTCTACAACTCCTTTACCTTAGGAATGGAAGATCACCTGCTGGAAATCTTCGGCGGTCACGATACCAAAGAATCGATTACCAAAGGAGTCTCTGCCGATTCTGATCTGGGTTGGAGTAAAGATGGTCTGGCAGAATTGAACAAAATTCCGGGATTTGTGCGCGGTAAAGTCAAGCGCAATACCGAAAAATTTGCCCGCGATCGTGGCATCGAAACCATCACCGCTGAAGTCCTCTATGCCGCGAAGGAAGCCGTCGGTGCTTAGTCAATTTACCCATTAACTCAATTATTTAAGGGGATCTCAGCGATCCCTTTTTTTATTCATTAATACCGTTCGGTATATTGTTTGAGTTCCCGAGCCATGCGGCGAATGCCCTGCTGTTCATCCTGTCGGATAAATGGCAAAAAGACGCGGGTTAACACCCCAGAAAAGTTCTCCTGGTGAATATATTTTGTGCGATCGCGCCCAATCTCTTGCAACTCAAACACATGCTCGCTGATAAAGCCAGGAATTGTCGCGACCCATTTCAAACAAATTCCCGGTTGAATGAGCGTCACTTTGGGTTGAAATTCGGTTTGCTCCTCACCGGGAACTCGTTGCAGCGATAACCAAATTTCCTCTCCTTCCACAAAGGGACGGTTAGGATCGCAATCATATAAAAATGTGTTCCAATATGCCCACTTCTCTTTATGAAATAAGGCTCTCCAGACTTTACGCCGGGAAGCATAGATGTCAATTTCTGTATATAAACTCGGCATATTCCATCAATGAGCAGTAAACATTGATCCATAAACAGGGAGGTCGTGTGATCTCACTCAACGTCCCTATCCTCGCGATCGTTCCTTACTTCGCTGCCATCTCCCTATCTCTATCATGCCGTTTTGTTGGTGTGACTGGTCACAACTGTGAGGTCAATATTCTTTTAAGCTAGGAACCTTCTGGGGATTACTAGAAGCAGGACACGATCGCTGCATGAGTTCGCGATCGCTCCCTACTCACACCCAAACCTGCACATCCATAGCCACCCGCCATGACAGACCTAACACCAAACTCCAGCTTTAGCCTCACCATTCGCTTCCAAAACCCCAATCGACCGGGCATGTTAGCCAGCGTCACCCAGGCAATTTCCACCTTGGGCGGCAGTATTGGACAAATTGATTTGATTGAACAAACACGGCAAGTCTCCCTGCGGGAAATTAATGTAGATGCTGCCAGCACTGAACATGCTGAAGCGATCGTCATGGCCGTCAAAGCCTTACCCGAAATTAAAGTGATTAATGTCTACGATCGCACCTTTAATCTGCATCGGGGCGGCAAGATTAGCGTCGAAAGCCGGATTCCGTTAAAAGGGCAGGCAGATCTGGCGATGGCCTATACACCGGGAGTCGGACGCATTTGTGCGGCGATCGCCGAAGATCCAGAGCAGGTTTACAGTCTGACAATTAAGCAAAATACCGTGGCGATCGTCACCGATGGCAGCGCTGTATTGGGCTTAGGAAATTTGGGGCCTGAAGCTGCCCTACCCGTCATGGAAGGGAAAGCCATGCTGTTTAAGGAATTCGGGCAGTTAGATGCCTTCCCGATCTGTCTAGCTACCCAAGACACCGATGAAATTGTCGAAACGGTGAAGCGGATTGCCCCTGTCTTTGGTGGGGTTAACCTGGAAGATATTTCGGCTCCTCGCTGTTTTGAGATTGAAGCCCGCTTACAACGCGAATTAAATATTCCGGTCTTCCACGATGATCAGCATGGTACGGCGATCGTTACCCTTGCCGCCCTGATCAATGCCCTGAAGGTCGTGCATAAATCGATGGCAGAGGTGCGAGTTGTAATTAATGGGGCTGGTGCGGCGGGAGTTGCGATCGCTCGGCTACTGACCAAAGCTGGAGCCAATCACATTACACTGTGTGACTCCAAAGGCATCCTGTCCCATAGTCGGACTGATTTGACTACGCAAAAACGGGAACTTGCGGTGGAACTGTGTGGCTCCCTGGCAGACGCTCTGGTGGATAGTGATGTCTTTCTGGGCGTGAGTGGGCCCGGGGTCTTAACGCCAGCAATGGTTCGGACGATGGCACCCGATCGCATTGTCATGGCAATGGCAAATCCGATTCCCGAAATTCAACCGGAATTGGTGACTAATGATGTGGCTGTGATGGCAACCGGACGCAGTGACTATCCCAACCAAATTAACAACGTTCTGGCATTTCCGGGCATGTTCCGAGGGGCTTTAGACTGCCGCGCCGCCACCTTTACTACCAGCATGTACCTGGGAGCCGCCGAAGCGATCGCCGGCTTAATTAAACCCTCCGATCTGACTCCGGACTACATCATTCCCTCCGTATTCGATGAGCGAGTAGCTACCGTCGTCTCCGCCGCAGTCCAACGAGCCGCCCGACAGGATGGTGTCGCTGGCAACTAATCCACTACTTGCAAAATGCCCCGGCGAACTCCGTATAACAGCCGATCGAGCAATACGAGATCAGCCGGGGATAACGGTTCGGCTAAGAGAACCGACTGCAAGCGGCGACGATGGCTTAAGGTAATGCGGCGGGAGAGGAGAATCTGTTCAACTAAGTCCTCTAATACAACAGGCATCCAAACAGTGACAGTCATGATCACGGCTCCAAGGGGCTAGGCGGGATTCAACTCAAGCATGTCTTTAGAGTGCCTAAATCAGCGCCTTGATTAACGAGCCGTCAAATTTCACCACCTAGCCATCAACCTCGATCGCCACTATGCCCAGGCATTTTTCTCTACGGGTGTGATTTGCTACCAGCAGATGGGAATAACTAAGGTTGCTCACCTGCTCCCCTCACAACTTTCCGGTGCATTTATGACCTACTGCCTCAGAGTGGCTGACCTACCCAGTAACGAACGTCCCCGCGAACGCTTGATGCTTCAAGGCGCTCGGAGCCTCGCGACTGCCGAACTGATTGCGATTCTGTTAGGCACTGGGCAGGGGGCAGGAAAACTCTCGGCGGTTGGGTTAGGTCAGTATGTGTTGCAAGAATTAGGCAAACATCAGCGTGATCCCCTTGCCGTACTGCGTGAGGTGACGGTAGCCGAATTAACCCAAATTCCCGGAATTGGTGAGGCAAAGGCCACCACGATCCTGGCGGCGATCGAGTTAGGCAAACGGGTCTTTCAAGCCCGACCGCCGGAAAATACAGTAGTCGATGATCCCGCCGTTGCCGCTGCTGCCTTGAGTCATGACTTGATGTGGCAAGCTCAAGAACGATTCGCGATCGTGCTGCTGGATGTGAAACATCGACTGCTGGGAACCCGCGTGATTAGTATTGGCACCGCCACCGAAACCCTGGCACATCCCCGCGAGATTTTTCGGGAAGTGTTACGGCAGGGAGCCACCCGAGCGATCGTTGCCCATAATCACCCGTCCGGCAATGTTGAGCCTAGCCCCGAGGACATTAACTTGACCCGTCAGCTTCTAACGGGAGCGCAATTCCTCGGCATTCCCCTCCTGGATCACTTGATTTTGGGGAATGGCAACCATTTGAGCCTGCGGCAGGTGACAACTCTGTGGAATGAATGCCCCCAGGGAGATTAGAGCACCGATCGAGGATCACTTCTTACAATATTTGCGATCGTGATCAGATCCCGGTTCCTGCCAGGAATAGGCAAAGTGACTGACCGAGGTGAGAGAGGGCGCAATTTTATAGAGGGCTTGCATCTGATGTTCTAAAGGGGGACGGTTGCCCGCCGATCGTTGCCAGATTCCCGCTAACACAGGTTTCACCTGCACTCCACTGGGTGCCCGTTGTAAGACCCGTTGAATCTGTTGCATGATGCAAGTCGTATTCCCACAGGTTCCGTATGCCATCGGATGCCAATCGGCATTCTGGGGAAACCGCTCCCAAAACTGAAGGCGGGAGTCAAACCCACTCTGCCCCACGGTGATATTGCCATCCGGGAAAAATACGGCTCCGGTTGAAATACCTTGCTGTTCGACCGATCGAATCGCGGTGACGAGAAAATCCACTACGCCCTGAGACGCATGGGCAACCGCCAATTGCCATAGTGCTGCATTCAATGCAACTAGGCGTTGCTTCACTGGTAGATTAGCGGGAATCTGCCCCGGATTCAGTCCTTGCCACAACGGTTCTGGATCGCCTGGGTAGAGCATACCGCTGGCTTTTAGATCATCGGCGGACAGAAAACCTTTGTTTAGAAACCGTTGAATCAGTTCCATGCCGCGATAATTCATGGCTCGTTGTAGCAACGATCGTTGGGAGGATTCCCCATACACCCATAAATCCTGCACCTTGCTGGCAACGGAAGCCGCCCCCGAACCACGCGGGTAACGAATATAGTCAAATAACATGCCATCCGGTCGATATTGGGCAAAGGCTCTGACTAACCCGGTGTAATCAGTTCTTGCCTGGGCACTGTAGGGATCAATAAACGCTTCATAGGGATTAAATGCCCCGAAATCGACACTCAGCCCCGCGATCGTGTTCGCTGTTAAACTGGTTTGCCCTAAACCATTGCGAGACAGCGTTGCTTGGCGATCGATCCGGCGGACATAATTGGCACCAAAGTTCATACTAAATAACCAGGTATGCACCTTTAGCCCCCGCTCCCGCCCTTGACGGATGACCTGCTCCAACAGATCCACATTGTCCCATCCTGATCCTTGCAAAACAGTCGGCCAGGGGGTGGGATTGCGATTGGCTGGCAACAGCACCATACCGTTATAGAACACTTCTACATAAACCTGGTTATAGCCCCGATTGACAATCTTATCGAGTACCGCTTCTAGGGCACCAGGTCGAGCGTCACAGGGATACAACCGGATCCAAATTGCTTGATTTTGTGGCCAATTACGACTCCGACACTGCCGGAGCGCCTCCGCATGTTTAGTCAGGAGCGCCTTATATTTTGCCTGGGCATCCTTATTGCCTTGAACGGCGGATTTCCGTAATGTCTCTTTTTGGGCAATCGCCTGGGTCAGTTGTTGGCAGTAGGGAGTGCCCTGCGCTTGCGCTGCGGTTGAAGAAACCCAGCCTGAGGCTAGTAACCCCATTAGCAGAGTGGCAACTCGCACACTCCAGGATTGCCCGCCTAAATGCCGACAGGCTATCTGTGGTTGAACCCATGTCATAAGCAAGTTACTCCGTTCACAGATCAATAGAGCGGATCTATGTGATTATCAACTCTATTGCTGTAAATGAATCACTTCCTTACCCTAACCAGCCTTTTAACCGAGCAGCAACCTGAGGTCGCCGCAGTTTCCGCATGGCTTTACTTTGAATCTGGCGGACTCGTTCTCGGGAGAGATTAAACAAGCCACCCACCTCTTCTAAGGTGCAGGGTTTGTTAGAACTCAACCCATACCGCAGGGAGATAATGTCTTTTTCCCGTTGGGTTAACACATCACCCAAAACATCCCAAATCTCTTGCCGCAGCATCGATTCACTCATTTGGGCTTCTGGCGATCGCGTTTCCCCATCTTCCAACAGATCCATCAACTCCGTATCCTCATCCTTACCCACCCGATGATTCAGGGACAGCGATCGGCGATGGAGTTGTTGTAGCTCCCGCAGTTGTTCCGGGGGCACTTCCAGGGCATCGGCTAATTCGATCTCTGTAGGATTACGATGCAGTTCCCGTTTCAGTTCCCGTTGGGCTCGCTTGAGTTTGTTCAGCTTCTCAACAATGTGAATCGGTAGCCGAATCGTGCGGGAATCATTGGCGATCGTGCGGGTAATCCCCTGACGAATCCACCAATAGGCATAGGTCGAGAACTTATAGCCTTTACCAGGATCAAACTTTTCAGTGGCGCGATTCAGCCCCAAGGCTCCTTCTTGAATCAGATCTAGAAAGGGAACACCCCGATTGAGATACCGCTTGGCGATCGACACCACAAGTCGCAAATTCGATCGAATCATCGTGCGCTTTGCAACTCGACTCCGGTGTAACCGGCTCTCCAACTGCCGTTCCGACAACCCAACTGCCGTCGCCAATTCGCTTCTGGAAGGAAATCGTCCCAACCTCTGCTTGAGATCAATTTGCAGTTCTTCAATTTCTACTAAATAGCGAATCCGCTGTGCCAGTTCCATTTCCTCTTCTGGCTTTAATAACGGGTAACGCGCCATCTCCTTAAAGAAAGCACCCACCGCATCATCGGACACCGTTTTGTTGTAACCAGACGGTCGAGCCGAGGCAATTTCGTCAGACGCGACATCCGTCAATGTTCCATCATCGGGGGATGAAACATCTGCCTCTTCAATCAGGATGTGCTCTGCATCTACCTCATCCAACTCAAGGGTGACATCATCTGTCAGGTTGCCTTCTGCCAACCGTTCCAGAGAAGCCATTAGGTCAAAAGCATGTCTATTTGCATCATGTAAAACTCCTGGCTCTGCCTGAGTTGGATTCAGCGTCGGATTGAGGATTCCAGAACGATTGTTCTCTTGAGACATATTTAATAACGGGGTGAAAAGGAGCTTGATCACAGAATTCCGTGTTCAACACACAATTAACCAAGGATTCTGAGGGCTGTTCAGGATGCATAGAATCGCTGGATTGGAGCTACTGACTAATTGAAGCTATAGCGTTTAACAGAAGATTAGCGAACCCCAACAGCAAACCCCAAATATTATCCCAAGCCCCGAGAGTCTGGTATCTGCCAATATTAACGGGTCAGTTTGAGGCTGTCGTCAAACCTACGGCATAACCAAAGATTTGCGTCAAATGGCAGAAATTCAGAGTTTTCAGGAACCAATAGGAGGAGTCATCAACTAAGAAAGCTGACAACGTTTGCTCACGAAACCGAGTCTTAAATCACAAGAGACAACAGGCTGAAAGTTGCAGGGAAGCGGGAAACAAGGAACAAAAACAGTCGGACAAATGGCTCATCCAGGTCTACTGTTAAGCTACTTGAAGTAGGTGAATCCGTTGTTCACTAGACTACAAACGACACTCCTCGAATAAGAATTTGACTGTAGGGTTAAGGGATTGGATAGGAGTAGCTCTTATTGTAGCGCATTCACAAGTTAAACTCGTTACGACTACGCATCAATCGCCTAATCCATGAAAAAAGGGAGAAAATCGTGTGATCTCCTCCCTTGTCACAGATTTTGTTAGGCAGATTGATCCCACGATCGCAACTGCCCTACCCTCTGGAATTAACTGTCTTTGAGAATATCAATGCAACGATCGAGCCATTCCTGATAACTCTGCTGCAATTTACCATCCTCCAGTTCAATTTCCACCCTCACTTTTTTGCAGCGATGATTCAGCGTTTTGGTAATCGCACTCAGGACATAATTAGCCGCTTTGGGAGACTCAAACTCTCCACTAATGGTTGGTTGCCCCATAATATCGGGCAATTCCACATTAATCGGCTGTCCTTCCGTTAAGTCAACCTCGGCTAACGGTTTTTGTTCGGGGCTAACCTGCTCAATCACGAGTTTTTCGTAACGTACCGGCACCTGGATCATCCGTGTTTCAATTTGTTTGCGGATAATCACATCCCCTAACTTGCGCCGTTTGTAATCTACCCTGAGACGTTCTTCCAGCAACTCGATCGCTTCATCTACGCTGTCGGGTGGAATGATGGTATCGGGTGAGATCAGCACTTCCGCCGGTAAAGTTGCCACTAATGAGGCACTTTCGTCAACCGATATTGGGGATAGATCCGCTTCTGTCCAGACGCGATCGCTAGGCGTGTCATATCCAGAGGGCATTGCTTCCGTCACCGCAATGCCTAATCCCGCAATGGCTGTCCCAGCCGCAACATCACCTAAATCCTCTGTAGATAAGGTGCCGGAAGCCTGACTAAATGCCATATCCAGGGCACTGAGATTATCTACTATGGACATTTCGCCAGCCAGTTCTGGTTCAAAGCTCGTCAAGTTGGTAGTTTGATCAACTCTCAAGCCGATCGGGGCAGTAGAGTCCTGCTCCCATGAACTATCCAGATCATCAGGAGGCACAGGTGACTCTAGATCCAAATTCAGTTCAGGCATCGGGGAGGCTGCTAAATCAAATTCTGATTCAGACCCAGACGACTCTAAATCCAGCCCCAGGTCAGGTGCCGAAGACTCTAGCCCTAAATCAAACCCGGCTTCGGTCACAGGAGACTCTAGATCTAACTCTAGATCTGGACTGGCGGCGGCTAACCCCAAATCAAATTCTGGTTCTAGAGTCGGAGGTTCCAGAGCCAAATTCACGTCTGGTTCAGCAGGCTCTAGCCCTAAATCAAACCCAGTTTCAGTTTCAGCCGCAGGCCCCTCTAAGCTGAAATCGAGGGCATCGGTTGCTTCCCCTAGTTCCAAATCGAATTCTGACTCTGCGACTGAAGCCTCCAAATCCAAATCCAGGTCGGGGGCAGACTCCGCCAAGCCAAAATCGAGGGCATCCGTTGATGCTTCCAGTCCCAAATCAAGCTCTGGTTCAGGAGTAGAGGTCTCTAAATCCAAGTTCAGATCCGGTACAGAATCCTCCAAGCCAAAGCCTAGAGCATCCGTTGAGTCCTCTTCTAGCCCTAAATCGAATCCTGGCTCTGCGGCTGGAGCTTCCAGATCCAAATTCAGATCTTCAGGGGCAGAATCTTCTAAGCCGAAATCTAAAGCATCCGTTGATGCTTCTACTCCCAAATCGAAGCTCGGCTCGGGAGTAGATGTCTCTAAATCTAAATTCAGATCATCCGGTGCAGCAGACTCTAAGCCGAAATCGAGGGCATCCGTTGATGCTTCCAGTCCTAGATCCAAGGCGGGTTCAGGGGCAGAAGCTTCCAAATCCAAATTCAGATCAGGGATGGACTCCTCAAAGCCAAAATCGAGGGCATCCGTTGATGCTTCCAGTCCTAAATCAAAGGCGGGTTCTGCGGCTGGAGCCTCTAAATCCAAATTCAGATCAGGGGTGGACTCCTCAAAGCCAAAATCGAGGGCATCCGTTGATGCTTCCAGTCCTAAATCAAAGGCGGGTTCAGGGGGGGAGGCTTCCAAATCCAAATTCAGATCAGGGGTGGACTCCTCAAAGCCGAAATCGAGGGCATCCGTTGATGCTTCCAGTCCCAGATCAAATCCTGGTTCTGCGGCTGGAGCCTCTAAATCCAAATTCAGGTCGGGGGCAGATGTCTCCAGGCCGAAATCAAGGGCATCCGTTGATGCTTCTAGCCCCAAATCGAATTCTGATTCTGTTGCCGGAGCTTCCAGATCTAGATCCAAGGCAGCATCAGGAATAGATTCTTCCAAGCCCAAGCCCAATGGTTCTGACTCACTCAACAAATCCAAATCGATCGCGGGCTCAGAAGTCGGTTCTGACAGCAAGGATTCATCCAGACCAAACCCTGCATCCATCGCTTCAGTAGTGGCAAGTTCCAAATCTGCCAGACCACCCGTGTCCTCCAAGTTCAGGTCGAACTCATGATCTTGATCAAAATCCAGATTCAGGTCAGTTTCTGAAGGCTCTATAGCTGACGATGCCAATTCCAATGATGGCTGCGAATCGTCCAGGTTGAACTCCAGAACACTATCCATTGTCGTCTCTGGGCTAAGGGATTCACCCAAACCGAAGTCATCTCCCAGTGACGATTCTGTGACCGAATCTGCGATCGCGGTGCCAAAATCAGCCGAGCCATTTAATTCCGATAGATCCAGATCAAATGCCGTTTCGGGGGGTTCATTCGGACTCAGCAATTCTGAGAACCCAGTATCTGCATCTTGCAGTGGCTCAGTCACCGGCAGGTCTATATCCTCCAACCCTACCAGGTCATCCGTGATCAGGGCATCTGCCGTAGCCGACTCGGACGATAACTCTAAATCATTCAGTGGTAAATCTAAATTCTCCAAACTCTCGGAAAAGGCACTCGTTTCAGGGGATTCTGGGGTTGCGATCAGGACATCCTCCGTCAGCGATAGCTCCGTTAGCTCCAAATCATTGCCAAAATCGGCTTCAGTCAACTGTTCAGCCACGTCCAGACTACCCAGATCCAGATTCGATAGATCTTCGGACGCTGGATCGGCAACCAAACTGGAGAACGAGAATTCTTCCTCTAGAGCATCATTTGAGGAGGGTTCAGCCGTTAACTCGACAAACGACAGATCTTCATCGATCGCGGATGATGCTGTTTCTAGCTCCAGTCCATTCAGATCGGCATCCCCAAAGGCATCGATCGCCGGAGATTCGGGTTCCGGTAGATCACCCAGATTATCCAGGTCGGTGAGCGAACGGCTATCAGCCGGTTCTGCGATCGTTAACTCTGGCTGTTCGGGCGTATCGGCAAACAAATCTTCAATTTCGGAGGCGGTTGGACTCGTCTCTTCTGGAGCCTGATTGGTTTGATAGATCGGCAAGCTACTAACTTCCGCCTGGGCAATATCCACAAACACGGATTGAGCCTGGACGCTAACTTTCTGAATTTGTCTACCGTCTAACAGAAAACTATGTCCATTATCAGGGGCATCAGGTTGAGCAATCACTAAATTTAATTGATGTGCCGCATCCAGGATCAGATCTTGAACTTGCCCGATCGCTTGTCCCTGTTTATCAATCACCGCAAAACTCTTGAGTCTGCTTCTCAGGTTATTCAAGTTATCGAGTAGTATTCTGAGGCGATCGGCATCCGGTTCCGTCGGTCCAGATGGCATTACAGATGGTTGATGACTCATGTTCCTGCCTTAAATTAAGCTACGAAACTACAATTCGGACTTGAACGTGTCTAGAGGTGCAGACAGGATTCATCAACTGGCTTCGTTGATAAATCGAGGGAGAAGGGCGAGGTTTGCAGGTGTGTTGTTTTTTCACTAGAACGTCATCATCACCCAGCCCAATTTAAGGCTGGGAAGTAGCATTCTCTTGCACCAGAACTTTTTTAATCTGAACTTTTTCCCGCACGAATGTTTCCCGCCGAATTTCGGGAACTTCCTCATAAATTGCCACCCGAATCACTTCGCCTTCCTGTAAATCAGTTATTCCACGGATGCTTTCCGAATTTGAATCTTTCGTCAAAGTCAATCCGCCCTCAGAGCAGGCTAAGGAATTTCGATCGCCCAATTCATCACTGTTAACTTCGTTAAGAGACACGTCCCTGTTCCTCATGACCTAAGTTGATACCATGATATTAAAAATCTCCGAATGGAACGGGTTTTTTCCACCGCTCCCCCACTGGCTTTGGCTAACTGATTAAGTTTTGTTACTTTTGACCTTTACTGGCTTATTCAGAGCCAACCGATGGCTAATACTAGCAATCCCCCACAACCCGAAAAAATAACTGTTGATTAACCGGAAATTCATTTTCCGAAAACCTGGATTGATTTGATTGAACCTGAGCATGGAAATTAAGTCTTGGATGACGGTCATTTGCCAATTACGGGCGATCGCAGTCATTCGTGCTCCTACCTTTGAATTAGGCTGCCAGATGGCAACCGCCGTCGCCCAGGGTGGCATGCGCTTGATTGAAATCACCTGGAACAGCGATCGCGCCCCTGAATTGATTGCCCATCTGCGAGACACCTTGCCCGACTGTGCGATCGGGACGGGTACATTGCTCACCACGCATCACCTGAAAACAGCGATCGCGGCTGGTGCCCAGTTTTTGTTTAGTCCCCATGTAGATGTCGGCATGATTCAGGCAGCCGTTGAACACAATATACCCATGATGGCTGGTGCTCTTTCTCCCACTGAGATAATTCAAGCCTGGCAGGCAGGTTGTAGTAGTGTCAAAGTCTTTCCAGTTCATGCCCTGGGCGGCGTAGAGTACATCCACAGCCTGCAAGGACCATTAGGTCAAATTCCCCTGATTCCTACGGGCGGAGTCACATTAGCCAATGCCACCGCCTTTTTACAAGCTGGGGCGGTTGGGGTGGGTCTATCCGGCTGTCTGTTTCCTAAAGCACTCGTGCAGCAAGGTGAGTGGCAGACGATCGCGGAGCAGGCTGGTCGGTTAGTCAGTTTGGTGGAGAAATGGGAAGTAGGAGAGGGGGAGAGGGGGAGGCTGTCTCTTATACACATCT